>JALZFN010000248.1 GCA_030861545.1 Thermoproteota archaeon
CATCTTGTTGATTTCATTAGCTTTGGTACAAATGATCTAACGCAAGCTACATTCAGCTTTAGCAGGGAGGACGCCGAAGGCAAATTCTTGCCTTTCTACTTGGAAAAGGGAATCGTGAGCGTAAATCCCTTTCAAACTATCGACACAAAAGGGGTGGGCCGCTTGATGAAGATGGCAATTGACATCTCAAGGGGTGTGAAAAAGGATATAGAGGCTGGCATTTGTGGCGAGCATGGCGGCGATCCTGCCTCTATTGAGTTTTGCAGCGATATTGGCCTTGATTATGTTAGCGCCTCGTCGCATAGGATACCAATTGCAATACTGGCAGCAGCTCAATCGGCCATCAAGCAGAACAAGCGTTTGAATCAACATTCTGCAGCATAGCTTAACTTTTGATGCGTTTAATGAAACCATAAGGGTATCTATGCGCACCAAGGAAGAGAAATGTAAGCATCGAAGGATAAAATTGATTTGATTAAGAGCAAACAGGGTAAAACGCTGCTTGTGTAATGGCAAGCATATATCTACTGAAACAACTGTTGATTATGATTTATCGGTTCAAGCATCAGAAAATACCTGAATGACTCTCATCGTACTTTGACGTCATCATCTTTTGACACAAATATTGAGCAAAGAATATACATCGATGTTCAATTCCTTCCTGCAATGGTCTCTCCACAAAAGACCTGCGGGAAACGAACTAGGCAGGATGATGAAAATGGATGATGATAATGATAATGATGAGAATCTACCTTTGAGAAAAATTCTAGTCCCGCTGGATGGGTCGGAATGGTCGTTTAGAGCGGCAAAGTATGCGATAAGAATCGCCAAGATGTCTAACGCAGAGATAGTTTGTGTGCATGCAGTTGTCAGCCTGCCCTCCACCGCATATGCCAGTCCTCATGCAGGTGTGCTCGTACCCCAGTACATAGAAGAGGCAAAAAAGGAGGCACAAAAGTGGTACGATGAAATAAATGTCATCGCTGAAAAAGCAGGTGTTGTTAAACTCAGTGCAGAGACCATTCTTGATGTTTCCTCAGTAGCCGATGTCATCATAAGCTACTCTGAAAAAAATAATGTAGACTTGATAATCATCGGTACAAAGGGAAAGACAGGGTTGAAAAAGGTTCTATTGGGAAGTGTAGCAAGCGGTGTGATATCGCATGCCAAATGCCCGGTTCTTGTTGTCAGGTGAGGAATTCGCAATATCACATGTTCAGGCTAGAAAAGTAGTCTATTAGCACAGGTCCGATCAATATCCGTAATGCTAGCATTATCAGATATGACCTCGTGTCTGCCTTGAACATATTGGAAATTCTAACAACTCTGGAAGAATACCCTATTGCCATTGGCGGTATTGTCGACGACGGGATTGCGCTCGAGTCCATAGGCAATTGAGGACCTCTCTCTAGATAGTCTACATTTTAGAACAAAAGTTTTACAAACGCCTCCCAGTGTGAAAAGGATTTTGTTATCCTCTATCGTGGCTTTTTGAATTGCTTCATTTCAGTACAGAGATTCTTCTATTATCTGGTATAGAGTCGAATAGTTATGCCATCCATATCACGCAAGAAAACAGACTTTGATGATCCATTCGATTGTCCATATTGCCCTGGCGCCTCGACCATGTATTGTCTGATTTGTTCTGCAGTCTTCTCATATTGCTCCTTGTTCGGAAGTTCGATGCCAAAATGGTTCAATCCCACATATCCTGACGTAGCTAGCTGAATCCTAGTTCCGAGCCAGATATTCGTTGCAATATGATGATGATATTTACCTGCGGCAAAAAAGTAAGCGCCAGGATAAGTTGCTGTAAAGTTCAGTCCAAGGACCTCATGATACAACTTCATCGCCTTTGCAAGGTTTCGAACATGAAGGTGCACATGGCCTATGACTGTCTTGGCAGGCATCGCTTTCCACCCTGAGGCCGTCGATTCTCTCAGTAGGTCCTCTGTATCCAACCTTTCTGTCGCCATCCTCACCTGGCTCCCATTCCATTCCCAGTTTGAAGAAGGCCTATCGCAATAGATTTCTATACCATTGTTGTCAGGATCGCGAATATAGATCGACTCTGAAACCAGATGGTCGGCCAAGCCATCAAACTGTACCTCGCCGCGCCTTTCGCTCAAGTTTTGAAG
>JALZFN010000263.1 GCA_030861545.1 Thermoproteota archaeon
AGGTCACGAATCTAAACCATGAAGTCGCAAGCAGCGGCCAGATAGAGATCAACTTTATGCATAGTACGCTTACAGCTGCTGCGGACAATGTGCAAATATATAAAGATGTTGTCAAAAACTTGGCCAAGAAGCATGGAAAGATTGCTAATTTTATGCCCAAGCCGATCTTTGATGAAACGAATCCCAGGGGCATAGAGAGTGACAACGGCTCTGGTATGCATGTTAGTGTTAGCCTATGGTCAGGCCAAAGCAACATATTCTACGACCCAGGGGACGAGTACGCAGAGCTCAGTCAAGAGGGAAGATATTTTATTGGTGGAGTTCTAAAGCATTCGTCGTCATTAGCCGCATTCGTGGCACCCACTGTGAATTCCTACCATAGGCTGGTTCCTGGGTTTGAAGCTCCAGTATATGCAGCTTGGTCAAGGGGCAATCGATCGGCCGTCGTTAGGGTACCTGTGAATAACAGGAACACAGCAAAGTCAAAACGAATCGAGTTCCGGGCTCCAGACCCATCTGCCAATCCATACCTTGCATTTTCAGCAACAGTGGCAGCTGGGCTCGATGGCATCAAGCGAAAGATCGATCCCGGCGACCCGGTCAATGAAGATATCTACAAAATGTCTGATTCTCAGCGAAGTGCCTGCGGCGTAAAGACTCTGCCTCGTGAGCTCGAAGAATCAATTGACGCGTTAAGAAATGATCAGGGCTATCTCAAACCATATTTTTGCAATGAGCTGATAGCCACCTATACAGACCTAAAACGTGCTGAAGTATCATACGCCGGTGGATCGAAACAGCGCCAATTCATGCTTTACTACGACATCTAGCTTGTAGCGCTTTTTGCTGTTTCCTTGAAATCACCTCTAAAGTACCGACACTAGTTTGTATCAGGTTTTCAACGGGCTAAAGCCACGTCAAACCTAAAGGAGCGATCTCATTGTAATTAGCCAAGAGCTGATATTATTTTTTTGTGCAGCGCGGTTTTAAAGAAGGCATGATTATCCAAAGGCCGTGCACCTAAACAGGACTTATGACATAGAGGTGGCGAGCCATGACGTCGATAACAAAAGGTTGAAGCTTCGTATGCATCACGTGTAAAATCGTTATTCTCAACCATGTATATGATAGTAGAAAAGGTTATTTCTTCAATTATGGAGATAAACTAATGCTAGCATAATCCCACCAATATCGCCATTTCATTCGCCTTGTTGGTTTCAGTAGTTGGAGCTTCATTTTATTATGTTTATGCCATAGATCCAAAAGAGCCATGGCTCGGGATTGAAGGGAACAATGTAACAGCATCCATTGCGCAAACACTAGGGCTGCAAGAACCTCGCGGCTTCCTGATTTTTGCTGTGGAAACAACGAGCCCTGCAGACGTAGCAGGCTTAAGAGGAGGAGATAGAGTTGTGACTATTGACGGAAGGCCTGTAGTGCTCGGCGGGGACGTAATAGTTGCCATTGACAATATAGAAGTTAAGGGAGCAGAAGACATCGAGGCCCTCCTATCTTCTAAAAAAATAGGCGACACCGTAGATTTTACCGTAATTCGGGGAAACTCTACCCAAGACTTTAACGTAGTACTGGGCGCACGATAACCTTCTATTGAAAGATAAGTCTGATATCTAGAATGTTAAGGTGCTCAAATTTTCAGCCCTTTTCAAGAAAAAACCAACCTATTTTCTAGGATTAGTAAGAATTGTCGCTTCCCTCAAATCCCCCATTGGCTCACCTTCTATATTACTGACTGTCGTTTTCCAGCTGCTATTAATCTGGGTAGGGATCAAAATGCTACTCCCGCCAAATATGCCATTGGCGGTAGTAGGTGGAACACTTGAAGTCCTCGGCATATTTATGATGCATTTAGTTGATAGGCGCTAAATAAATCTCCTAAGAAAGCCTGTCGTCGCTCCTCCTGCAAGAAGGTCTCCTCCAATGAACAGCCCAATCGCCCCGGCCATAGTCAGGAGCCAGATGATCTTATTCCATCCAAATATCTTTTGACCGTCAAGTCCCATAAAAGGTATCATGTTAAAGAATGCAATGAAGCCATTGAACCGAGCGCCGACCAGCAAAATTGGACTCGCAGAGCCGACAAAGGCGGCGAGTGCAAGGTATGAGCAAAGGAAACCAGCGCCCATTACCAAATTTGTAAGGGGCCCGATCAGAGAGACCCTGCCGCTCCGGCGTGCGCTGAGATTTCCGCTGATCATTACTGCTCCAGGCGCTATGAACTTGAAAGGAAAGAATGGAAGAGCGGAAATAGCTGTAACTACTGCGCCGTAAAATAACACGCGAAATTCTGCCCATGCTTTATAGAACTGCGCAAGAAACTTATGTCCTAGTTCATGTATGATAAAGGCACTGATAAAGACTGCCATGAAATCCCACCTGAACTGAAACCTGTACAAAGACATGCCTACTGCTGTTACCAAGGCGGTTGCTATCGCAAGATGCAGTATCTCTGTCCTTGAAAATCGAAGGTAGATTATGTCATACAGCGTAGATCTGATGCGCATCTGCGGCAAACCGGCTCTTCCCTCTATGCGCTCTAGAAATTCGCGGTCCCTTGCAGGTTGCTCAAGATAATCATGCAGAAAAGTGCAGCCATGGTTGGGCGGCAACCTGTGTATGGAGCAAAAAGTCCCTTTGCAGTAGCGGCACTGGTAAGGCATGGCTTCTTCATTTCCACACATGTTGCAACGCATTTAATGATATTTCATTTAGGGTTCTAATCCTTATTAAATCAAGTCGTTTTGCAATTCTTACAGGTAAGATTCTATTAATTTCATTTCATCAAGAATCTGTTGCTTGCACCACTAACGCACTGACCAAGGCATGGGTCAGGCCGTTAACCACTAAGATGCTATTCGCCCACTATTACGTCTGTGTGGTGCTCGTTGTAATGCCTATCGGCCTCCTCCTTTGTCAGGAATTCCATTGCGCAATCCCTGCATCGGAAGGTTCCTGACTCATATTCAGACATATGCGTCGAAATAATTGGGCGTCCGTCCTACTATATATAGCTATAACCATGTATTTTATTAGTCGAACCAACTATAACCCGACGGTAGTAGAATTGCAAATAGATTATGAACTTCTCAATTCGCTATGTGAAGACATTCTTGCAAAGCACAGTTCCATCAGATGGACAGCCATAGTAAATAGGAATGGTGTCATATTGACGCAAAAGGCTAGGGAAGAAGCCAAGCTTCTACTTACTGAAGAAGAGAATGAAGAATATGCTGCAGGCGCCATCGCGAGGCAGAAAACAAGAGGCAAGTTTGAACCCAAGATAGGCAAGATGCTCTATGCCTTTGGGAGGTACGAGCTACTTCACCGTGCTACGATACCAATCAACGAAAAGTATTACCTACTAATCACTCTTGACGTGAAAGAAAAAAATTTTGATTCGATCATTATCGATAGGATCGTGCCTGCGATAGCCGAAAAGAGAAGCCGGTTTATGAGTATCGATGACTCAACATGACAAGATGATCTAGCTTCTCTGTACTTTCGTTACCTTATCGAGGTATTCTGGGTTCTCTTGGAGAGCTCTATTATACGCCTCGTTAGTCAACATATCAGCCTCCTTATTCTCTTCTCTTGGTACCCAATGGATTTGAAGATCATGAAATTTGCTCTTGAGCACTAGAACCTTTTGGTATAAAGGTATGATTCTCTTTGCCTTTACCTTATAAAGGCCTCTAAGATGGTTGACGATAAGCTGGGAATCGCTGTTGATCTCAACTTTGTCTGAAATAAGATTATTTTCGACAAGCCACTCTAGAGCTTTGGCAAGTCCTGTATATTCAGCGACATTATTAGTAGAGTCACGTGAGAAAGGCTCTGTCGCAAGACCGTAGTCGCTGTAGATAGTCTTGCCATCGCTCTTGACTACAAAAGCGTAACATGCAATGCCTCCCGGGTTTATTGGCTGGCAGAGACCGTCAAAGTAAATTTCCATCAACAAATTCATTATTGACCGCCGTGGATATCTCTATATCTCTCATGTTTCCGAATAGTAAACGGATAGATTCTCCTTACTTTAGAGAACTTACTGGCTATGCTGGTTTTCTTTCGCCAAAACGAAATCTCAGCAAAAGCAAATAAGTCTTGTTCGATACATTTGTCGAGATATAAAGAATAACGATGGTGATTGCTATTAAAACAATCGACTCAAAAAGCTATAGAAAAATTGTATGTTATAAAAAATTGTACCGATCACAGAAATTGGCGAATTCAATAAAGAGGAGGATTTAGCTTTCTTTATCTTCATTAGGCTGAAGGCTGAACGTGTAGATGGATGATATGATCTGAAAAATAGCTCAACAGAAGAAGTATGAACAAGGTGCGTCTGAAGGAAAGGACCGCGCGATCACAATAAGTTTTGCATCTTTACATAAAATAACCAGTGTAGCGAGGTTTGCCTATCATGCGCCCACTTTCTTTGTCTCTATAAATCCTCGTAGAGTCTTTCGGGACGTATCCTTCTGGCCTAACAAGATGAGGACCTCCGTAAATGCCCGCCAAAACATACTCGTAGCGCCAAAGCAGGTATCTATCTTCGTCAGTCATTAGACTCTTTATGGGAACAGAGCGTTCCATTTTGCCATCTGCAAGCAGGATATTATCCTCCCAAACAGGATATTTGAACCACTCCGAATCAAGCGACTCAGGCCTATTTTTAGTAAATAGGACTGATGGTTTGTACCCGAGTATTATGCTGAGGGCAACCATTGAAAGACCCAAAAAAAAGTTCATGCTTGCAGCCATGCTGACAGCCGCAGGACTGTAAAGCGTCCAAGTGAATTTCACATCCCCCAGGTAAGCCTGGCCTGGTTGGGGCTCAGAATAATAAGGCAATATCACAGAATTGTGTATAAGGACGATCCCAAGCAAGCATATTATTAGCGGAACTGTTCCTTTCCACACAACTGATAGGACTAGAAAGAAGCTGAGAATGATTGCTGAGATTTGAATACCGTTTACGATTTCCTGTGCGAACGTTTGAAATGTTGAAGTAAGAAGGTGGAGGAAGAGTAGCAGCACGACGCAAATTACGTCCATAGCAAGCAGCTTGGATTCATTCCTCCGGAACCAAAGATAGGCCTTGGCCTGCGCTCGCCTGCTATTGCGCCATGAAGTGGAAAAATCTCCTCCTGATCCCATGTCAATATGTTGCATACATTCGAATTAAATATTATTCGATCATAACCTTTTATTGATGCAGTATGCGACATAAATTACAATGTCTCCTTTCGGGCTCTTTAAAAAGAAATCCGGCGACAAACCGACGGTCGAGCAGCCGCTAACAAGGCCTGCTGATGAGACACTTTCCGTCCAACAAGCACGGGATTTGTTGCAGAGCCTAGAATCACAAAGGATAAAAGAGCTTTCTACCCGTCTGGCAGGTGTCAAAGAATCATCAACTCAGTCGTTGAGGGTTATCAACGCATTGGCAAATGAGATGGAGCGTGAAAAGATAAAGTTTGAAGGCCTAGAACACAGGCTAAAGTCAGTAGTAGAAAATGCAAAGAAGACAGTAGTGTTATCGCTTAAGCGCGAATCATCGTTTGAGCTTATGGTACCTCAATCCTTAAATGACGCCAAGAAATTCAAGGAAAGGTTTGAGGCCATGATGAAGCGTTTTGGGGAAGTAAGTGGATCCCATAGCAAAGTCCTCAATGCTTTTATGAAAAAATACTCGGACAAAATGAAGCAAGAATTCGAAATCCTGAACAAGCTACTGATTGAGACAAGAGGTATAATGTCAGAATTTGAACAAAGCCGCATGCCCATAGTAGAATGCGGCAATGTGCTGAATATTGCTTTGCAAAAAATGACATCCGTCAAAATATCAGAAGCTTCAGAGCGAAATATTGAGAAGGAAATTGAAAATATCGCAAAAGAGCTAGAACAACTTGAGACTGAACTTCAAACAATGAGAGCCACTAAGGAATTTGAGCAGGCGGCAAGCAGTGCACGAGAGATAGCAGAAGCAGAAAAGCGGCAAGAACAATTCCATACTCAAATTAGAGATCTCTTTTCTCATTTGGCGAGGGCTTTTACCAAATACTCTTATGGCATTACAAAACAGACAGAGTCGCGACTCCAGATGATGTGTGATGAGCCCTGGAAGATATTTTATGAAAATGATGTTTCCCCCTATTCTGGTCTCTTAATACAAATCCGTCAGTCAATAAATTCCGGCAAAATCCAGCTAAAGGACTCAGATAAGACGCTGCAATACCTTGATATAATAGTAGAATCTCTGCCGGACCTTCAGTCCAAGTCGCAGGCTCTCAAGCTGGAAATCGATTCTCTTCGCCGACAAGACACGAACCTAGTATACAGAGTCAAAGAGCTCGAGCAAAACGCTGCGCAGTATAGAGAGAGCCTGACAACAGCTAGACAAAATTTGGAGCAGCAGAAGCGGCAGGCAAAGGAAAGGAGACAAGAAATAGAAACCATGCTGACAGAAGCAGGTAAGATGCTGACTGATCTTACTGGCAAGAGATACTCGATTAATAATTCTTAGCGGCGCATGGTTCGCTCTGGTTCAATAACCTTGTTGCTTAGCGTTGTCGGTTTTACGCGTGTGCCTGGAGTACTTTTTCTCCAAAAAATATGCCCGTGAGCAGCCGCGCCAACATCCGGCATGGGGCTGTTGTCATTAACCGAGATACACTTAACTTGAATGGATGAAGTGGGGACGCTATATTTTAGGTCCCCGCTTTTCCATTTACGGAGTACGTTGCTTTGAGATAGTTTACCAGTATGAGCAGTCAATATTAGCTCCTTTACATTGCAGTATTTTGGTTTGCTTTTGTGAGGCAACCTCTGAAGATTTTTAGAGGGGCGCCTGTCACGTCTGCGACTTATAGCCAACATAGGCTCCTCACTTGCTTATAGAGGCGTTATCACATGTAGTGTTGTAGTTTACTGCTGATACTTTCATCCCTCGCCTCCATTAAACCCGGAATCATAACGTTTCTTTTTTAAAAGACGGACAGCTATCCAGTCACATATTGGGCGTGGAATTCTTCAGTAACGGCCGAATTTGGTTGTGCATCATGAGTATTGCACGGCAATGGTAGAGCGGCTACCTTAATGTGTTCATGATGCACGATTGTTATCTCCAGAATATGGATACTACGCCAAGCCCAGCGATACATAATCCAGCATATGATACAAACTGGACACCTAGAAATGAACCTAGCAATGCTACGCCTATGCCACTTGCGATAGTTACCGCCTCGCCTACCCTCCTCTGGCTTCTTGGGTGTCGCCGCTTCCGATTTCGCACCAATAAAATTGAGGAATGGTCTTGGTTTTATAAAATTACCTATGCAGCTAATCTTATCCCTCTAAAATTTTTTTGGCCGGGATCTCACTTGTCTTGTCCTTCTTACTTTGTGTTTTCCTATTGTTCAATCCTTGGTTGTCGCCTTCTAATATCCCGCCTAAAATTCGTTTTGTTGTTGATACAATGTATTCCACAACTAGATTTTAATCTCGATTGGCACTCGAAGGCTCTCTGCAGTGAGATTTTTGCAAACCAATAGACGCTCACGATGGCCTCAGATAACGCAAAATAATAATGGCTTTGGACAGTCAATATAGGCTGGATGGCATTATCAACACACGACCATCGGAGTCGAGATTATATGCACTATAAGATCCCAACATCAATTTCAGGTCTTTGCATAAGATAATTTAGGTGATCTCCGACAGGAATGA
>JALZFN010000270.1 GCA_030861545.1 Thermoproteota archaeon
TTCGTAGTTTTTTACTTAACGATAAGATACACTCCCTTACAACGATATCGCCCCAAAGTAAATGCAATATTATCTCAATGGTATAGAAGGAAATATTTTCTCATTTCTACGATAGCAATATCGGCCATTCTTGGCAGTTTGTTAGTTTTCATACAATTTGGATATTCATATTACGGAGGTAATCTTGCGTCAATCAACATCTTCGTTTTAGAAGATAAAGAGTTAGAAAGGAGCTTTCTTCCTTTTGAAAACCTTCCTTTTTTCGATAAAGTAGCCATAATTGTAGCAAGCACCGACAAAAGTCTGAATGGAAATTATTCAAAAGCCACAAGCTACCTACTCGCGGAAGATATAGAAATGACAATATTTGTACTTCTAGCAAGAAAAAAGAACAGCTTGTTTACTATATGAAAGGCCCGTGAATCATGCGCGGTCAAGATTTTCATTGGCTATTTGCGGACTATAATGACCGCGATAATAATAGAAGTCTTTTTGGACAGAGGCAGGAATGGCCGCAGAAAAGAAATGACAATGATTATCAATCGATTTCTTCATACAACTTACCGCCTTGGTGCAGCCGCCACGCAATTTCATATAATTGTCCTTGTGCACGTGCAGTCGGTGTATGAGCAGCCAAGTAGCGTGCAGCGGCTATCAACACAGCTGGCGCCGGGTTAATGCCGTCCAGCGGTTGAAGACGCTCAAGCTCAGCATTCTGCCTAAAAGCGGCTTCTAACATCTGAATTGTGTGAAAGCTTCTATCCTCTCTCAGTAAAGCATGAACAAGAATTGTAGATAGTTCTTTTTCTGCTTGCATAGAAAGGGAACTGGCAACCATCTTTGCGGCTTCATTTACCTGTTGACGCTTGTCAAGTGTATCCAGAAACCTGTCCATGATATACTCATACTTGCTCTCTCTACCTTCATTATTGAAGGGTTCTACCTTCTCGGTAGCTAATGGCACGGATGGTACGTTTAGAAATCTATTGAGATAGTTTGACATTGCGACATCAAATACCGCACGTAAAAGTTCTATAGAGGAGGGCAGCCGGCGTATAGATTGTTGAACAGCATTGGCAAATGTAAAAGTATGGAGAGCAGTATCCCAGTCAGAGTACTCATTAGTAGTAGGAAATTGGGCAATTCGAACGGCGGCGGCATATGCCACTATGGCGGCTAATTCTTCTTCTTTCGCGCCTTCCTGAAGAGATTCCATAAGTACATCTGTAATGGCATTGGGATCATTTCCCAACATTACGTCTACTGTTGTCTTAGTAGCTTTCCAGGTGGTGCGACTTTGCTTGCCTTTTTCTAATATGGAAGGTAGCTTGTCAAAACAATTATTTAATATCGTTATAATATCGACAGGATGTCGCCAGGAACTTTTTTCCTCCATCCTCGTCGCTTCGACATAAAGTGCAACAAGACTTGTCAGTACTTGTTCAGCTAAGTCCCATCCTACTATGTCAAGCGCTTCAAAGGCCTTATTGGTAAAATCTAAAACGTGCCCGGCATCAAGATAGCGATGGTCGGTAGCTGCTGAAAAGAGCATATCTGCTACCATAGCAGATTCCGCTCCGGTTCTTATGGCAGTAACAAGGCAGCGTTCTGCTCCATCTGCATCACGAACTTCTATAAAGTGTCGGAACCACCGCTTCAATGTCACTATATTTGCAGTGAGATTTTGCACGTCGGGCAATGGGCTGACCGCAAATCGCGGTGGTTGTCCAGAACAGTCGCTGGCAACAGCCGAAAGGCCATGGTAAAGCGCTCTAAGCCCGTCGTCAGGGTTTGAGTAAGCTGATAGATTCATCATGCAAGTAAGAATCGTCAAGCCCGGGCCCCAACCTTCTTGTCTGTATCTTGTCCCATGTTCTAATCCTCTCCTAAATAGGTCAGAGCTCAAGACCCCTTCTGAGTTTAGCGTAAGTATTGACTTGGCGATAATAAGGGCTATGTTCTGTTCCATTCCATCGTTTAGCCGTCGCAGGTAGTATGCACTGACAGCTTCTCTTCTTCTATTGCCTGGCTGCGCAAGGACAAAAATATTGCCATCAATAATATTGACAGCAAAAACTGGCACATCATCAGCCCACAAATCAAAACAACCGCCTGTTCTAATATCAAATCTAGCGTGATGCCAATCACAGGTCAATATGCCATCCTTGGTGCTCCCCCGACTTAGTGGGAAACCCATGTGAGGACAGCGATTGTCGAGTGCGTAGACATGCCCTTCATGATGAAACACAACAATACTGTGTCCTGGGGCCGTAATAGAAAGATAGCCTTTCTGCTTTAATTCTTCCAAAGTCCCTACGAAGATATCTTTATCCGACTCTATGGCCATAACGTTGTTGAATAGTTCTCCGTCCGCGCTTTTATCTTATGCTACAAGAGGAGTTCTTGTTTAAAGAAGAGCCAAGGATCTTGAGGCCAGGGCCGTATGCGTATGGTATGTATCTTAAGTACATCAGAAGCATGCAAAGTATGCCATGTCAGAAATTTGGTGCAAACCAGATACTTTGTGAGCCGTCTAAACACAACATAGCTGTCTCGCATATTTAATGGGTGTTTCCAGCCCCTTAAGTCATATTGTCATGTCAATTCCTTTTGTATTCATAGTCTGCGCATGAATCGACTCGAACAATACTGATAAGAGGACACGATATATTTTTTATTACTATATATGAGTACTTGTCACTGGCATCATGCTGAATGAGTATTGCTTTTTTTTAACACGTGACCTCTGCGCTGGTGTTTTCAAGTATTGCGAGCCGGACAATCATAGACGTTCAAATAGCCCGCTTGTTACATGCTCGACAGTTAAACAAGACCTAATCCGCAAAGTCTGATCGCTGCTTTTAACAATGATGATACGATTCGGTTCTAATAAATCTAGGATCAATAACGAAATAAGTAAGTGTTTGCCATCTATTATGAATATTAATGCCTCTAATCGTCATGCGGGACAGGTTCAAGCATGCGATTCTTAGTGCTTTGGCTGATGATGAGATGGTAAAAATTTTAGATTGTGCAACATTTCGGGCTATATCCGTAAACGAATTGATAAGAGACACAGGTATACCTCATAGTACAGCATATAGGAAGATCAAATGGCTGCTTGAAGAAGGATTGCTCTTTACTGAAAAAATAAACATAACTGGCGACGGAAAAAAATTTAGCCTATTTAGAAGTACTTTAAAGTCGATCGTCACAAACTACGATTTAGGAAAAATGACTGTGCAAGTGGAATACAATATTAACGTAGTTGAAAGGACTGCTGAACGGTTTTTCTCCTTAAGTTCTGACTAGCTACCTTTCTTGCAAAGCGTCAGCCATCCTTTTGCCACTCTTATCTGACAGGTAGAATCTTATCCATATCATAGCACTAAACATCGCCATCGCCAATACATGCACGTACATGCCTATGTCGCTAGTTGAAAATAGCTCAATAAATCCTTCTTCTCCTAGTAAGTCTATAATTTCCGCTATTATCCATATTAAGATAAACACCGATATTTGGAACTGGAAACTCTTGATGTTTCTAGACCTTGCAGTAAGCCACACAAATATCCCAAGGGCTATTACAAGTAAGATAAGCGTCAGACTTCCAAAGGACGCAAATCCCATATCTTCGATCATTTACCACGTGCCTCCTGTTTTTTCTTATAAGACACACTGAGATAGGTCACCCCAAAGGCAATTAGTACTATTACTGATGCTGGCTCAAACACATTGTCAGCCATTGATTCGATCCCTTGCATTCGGACCACATGATATATTCCGTGCAGAACGATAAATGCTGTGAGTGTGATAGTCACCTTGCTAATATCACCCTTCAGTTTTAGGCTCAAATACGCTGGGATTATAGCTGCGAAAAAGATCATGACCGCGCTGACGAGATCGAGTCCGCTTTCAATGACCACCACTTTTACCAGATCATTCTTCATATGTAGCCTGTTATAATATTTGTAGGTCAATCCCATACCTGAGATTCACTGATAGAAATCCCATATTGCATTGCGAATGCTGACCTGAAGGTGCGAATTGGACTATCGTAGTGGCATTAATCTATAATTATGA
>JALZFN010000271.1 GCA_030861545.1 Thermoproteota archaeon
CCATTCCACATGCCAGGCATGATGGTGCCGCCATATACAAAGATGGATGGCGGTTCAGGCGGCCCATGGCCATCAACGTTCCTGGCAGACTCTTGTCGCAACCCGATATTCCTACTACGCCATCATATTGATGAGCTCTGACCATAATTTCAATAGAATCCGCTATTACTTCACGACTCACGAGGGATGCCTTCATGCCCTCATGTCCCATGGCAATGCCGTCGGAAACTGCAATAGTAGTAAATTCCCTTGGCGTACATCCAACGTCTTTTATTCCCTGCTTAGCGTTCTGGGCCAATTGGCCAAGATGGATATTACAGGGCGTCGCTTCATTACATGTGGAGGAAACTCCTACCAGTGGCCTATCTAAGTCTTGATCTGTCAAGCCCATTGCCTTGTACATAGCCCGATGTGGAGCTCTAGCCGGCCCCTCAATCGCCATTCTACTCTGAAGTTTCACTACGATTATCAGACGACGTGGATAATTAATATTCGTTGCCTATTCTAGAGTGGCGGTGATTTTTACTGCATCAAGTCCCTCTACTTTGAAAACAGTTTCACACATCCCACATTCTGCATTTCCGCTTGAGAGATCCTTTGCAAGTACCTCTTCATTTAGGTAATCACATTTAGGACAGCGAAACGAGAAACTTATATCAAAGCTATCAAGCTCAAGTGTTTCAGCCATCTATGTAAAAGTCGGAACTCTGGTCTATTTAAAAATTGGTGTCCGTAAATAATAGCAAAAAATAAACAACCAGTCCATACACATGCAATCAAGCACAATATGAGCGAGCTTTGTATATTCTGTTCCATAATAGCAGGGCAGGAGCCAAGCGTAAACGTCTATCGTGATCACAGCTTTCTGGTCCTCATGGACAAGTATCCAATCAATCCCGGGCATACGCTGGTGATGCCGATAAGGCATTATGAAACATTGCTCCAAATGCCGTCTGCGGAGGTAGGAAGATTGTATTCACTAGTGCCCGCGATTGCCAAGGCAATAGTATCTGCAGTAAAGGCGGATGGATTCAACGTGGGGCAGAACAACGGAATAGCTGCAAATCAGATTGTCCCTCATGTACATGTTCACATCGTGCCCCGATTTCATGATGACAGCCCCGATGGTAAATGGCCTGCCCGGCGGGTATCTTCCCAAGAAGACCTCCTGAACGTGGCGCATAAGATTAAGCAGAAAATCAGTATAGTTCGCTGAGAACAAGATTTATAATCTCGACAGAAGTCTTCTGAAATTTTCGTACCAATACGTCAGCTTGAAACTGAAAGCGACTCGTCATCTTTTTCTTCATCAGGTTCATATGCCATTCTTGCCTTAACTTCTAGAATTCCTCTATCCTCTACATATGCTCTCAATGTTCCACCAAATACAACACCTCCATCTAATGCACAGGCCCAGTGAGAAACCCATGCTTTATCATGCCTCTGGTGTCCGAAAAAGATTCTTATCGAAGGAGAAGAACGATGCCTACGTGGAGAGTAGAGATAGGGGTACGTATACCACCAAGGGTCTTTGCCTTTATTAGAAATTTGTCTGCTTTTTGGATTCCACGTTCTAATATATATGCAATGGTCTTTGCGTTGTCGGCTGATTGGCCTATCTGGGCGAATACCTGCATGTACAACATATGAATTATCTGCCCATCTGACTATGAAAGGAAGAGATTCTAGCCATTTCAAAAATGATGAATGTCGGAGAAAAGCCTCGCCGCATTGCTGAATTGTCTTAGCAACAGAAGTGGTTTGAACGGGATGTCCTCTAAGATATCTTAAAAGCTTCCATTCGTGGTTTGACATTAGTGAGTACACGTTAGGAGTAGTACTGGCAAAATGAAGAGTATCTTTAATCTTGGGCCCCCTGTCAATAAGGTCGCCTGTGAGTATCACAGTATGTGTATGAGGAGACCAATCAATTAGGTCAAGCAATTCGCTTAATTCATCATAACATCCATGGATATCTCCTATTATTGCCATCTTTTTGCCTCTGCACTGCCTTCGTAGGTCAAGGATCCTCGCAGTCGTTTCTGTATCTGATTTCATTTCAGAAACTTATGTCTAGTGCTTAATGAAGATGAGGTCTATATGTCGATGCAAAAGATATGAAAAGATATTACGACAGCAAGGAAAGAAAAGTGAGAGAATATTATATGCATCCGATGAACGGCATTATTGGCCCGCCTGCCGCATTTCTGCATGGACCTCTAAGATAAAGCGGGAGTTTAAAGCCTCTGCGCTATTTACGCCATGTTTTCTATTGCAATCATCAGTTAATGGATCCCGGTCCGTAGGAATTAAATCACGTCATAGCAAGGAAGCAATTTCATAGAGTGTAATAAATGGATACTCCGCTAACGCGGTTGTACTGATATAGTTTCTCTAGTAAGAGCAGGAAATAGATCTATGTATTTGGAAGTAACGAGTTGCACCTCAATTTCCGATCAAATGCCATTAACCACAGCTACCATGCAGCTGTCAATATCGAGCCGCTCAGAGACTCGCCCTGCGTCTTCGGCCTTGAGGGTCTCAAGTTTCTGGGCATGATAACGTTATTCGGTGCCCTTGAGCACCAAGTGACGCCTTTTTGTTATCTCGAGCTCATTCTCTTCAAGGAGATATTTGAAATCGTAGTCGTGGCGAGGGCAAAGGTACAATATAAGCTTGAAGGCGTTGACATCTGCCAGCGAGTCCTTTTCTACCATGATCTGTTTGTCTCCAGAGTCAACGTTCAAAGCATTGATATCGCTTTCTGTAATGACTATGTACACGCTTGCAGGCTCAAAGCACGCCGCAACTTGACATGCTGGGCGCTCCATGGGGACCTTGAGAGCCTCGCGGTCATCTGATAGCATGTTGCAATAGTTAGATGAAAATTTGATATTTACAGGTTATTTCTGTCTGTAACGAATTGTTCTTAGTGGCTAAAAACTAGATTTTTTTTACTAAGTAGTCTTTCGAACTCTTTAATTTATTTGTGTATCGGCGCCATATGTCAAGTACAGGTTCTCGCAGAAGATCTGAAGTATTACTTCAGTATAATATACTATCAGAGTCGGCAAATTTTATTTCCTTTAAGTAGTGTCTAGATTTAGTTGCAGATCCCCGATCGCACAGTAAGATCTTATCCCCCGTTGGGACTGAAAACGTTAACGCAGTACACTAGCATACTGTTACTGTATTTTCGCCCAGGTGATTTGGGCGAATGTGGAAAAGCCCGGGGCATCAAGTTGCGACATCAAAATTATTTTCGATTCCTTACTGAATCATACCAAAAGACAAGAGGAAGTCAAATTCCCCTATTCAATATGTGCGAGATCGGTGAAAAAGATAGGCAAGGGCGGCTCTTCGAGGATTTATACAGCAATATTATCGACTGCTTGATAGGATAAGAAATGATCAAATGACGCGCTAGCGGCGGCGTTATATTGGGTTCACACGGCGAGCGAATAGAGAAGTGGAATATGGAGGGGCGAAGAGCTAGAGAGGAAGATTGCTCATGCTGAAACTGAATTAGAGGCAAAGAAGCCAAAAGAGGAATGAATGGACGAATATTTGACATCTATTAAGAACATTGAAGAGGGCGCTGGTGGTGCAGGATCCCTAACATCAAGGATTACGCCAATTCTAGATTTGCTACGGGGGCTAAAAAATGGGTCCTTCTTAAATTGGTATTTTTGCCAACTTTCCTAACGGAACCGGGTCATCATAACAAATGTTTTCATGATGCAAGCTCTGGTCTCTTTTGGCTAAGTATCTTTG
>JALZFN010000278.1 GCA_030861545.1 Thermoproteota archaeon
ACATTATTCAGCATGGTACAATATAACGTTTGTTACGACATGCTTAATCTGCGTGGGCATACCTTTTGAGGATGCCATCAAGATCGTATGGCTTCTCTGCTATCTCTTTTACAGCATCAGGGTTTTGTACTTCGTAGCAGTGGAGAAGATTCTCCTCGTCCTTATAAAACAAAAAAACCTTGTTGTCGTAAATACAATGGTACAGTCGATCGGGGACCATCTTTTCAGTCTTGAGCTTAATGCCGTCATGCTCTGCTACCACAGGGTAGTTATTCTCGCCTGTATCCATCCGTCGATCTATTGATTAAATTGGTTATTTAAGTTAAGATCGGATGGACTAAGATCCATGCTATGAAGATTGCTATTGTGACATCCATGTCCTTTTTGCAAACCGCCAGAAGAATATATAATCTTCAAGATAAGATAAGCTATAAAACTTCGTTTACTTTTCATATGATTATAGGCTATATTGTTGATATTGATATGTGTCGGATCAAATGATGTTAGCATCTAACTTATCTTTTTGACATCTTTTGCAGATGCGTATATCGTGACAAACTTTTTTTCTAGGTGTGTTGGATCGCCCCATCCCGGCTCCTCACTGGTCAATGACAGCCATACATAGATAGCTACGGCATTTACGATAAATCATCCATCACCTTCTTGCAGAACGCAGCGAAAAGCAACATTTTCCTAACTGCAATTCAAATAACATTTGCCACCTGCTCTGTTGAGCAAGCATCCAATGATCGGCTGTGGCCGATTACTGATGGCATTACGTGGATCCCGTCGGCGATATCCACCACTCACATTATATATGAGCCCATCCTAATTAAAGATGATTTTTTATGCAAAACAGTTTTCCTATGAGAGAATGGCACGTTGAACATATGAAAAACACAGTTCTAAAGTATGTCAAGGGTCTATCAGAAAATGCTTCAGGATGGGAGAAGAGAAATCACAAAAGATATGGAAGTCTTCCAAAGATCTGTAGACAAATTGATTATGACATCAAACATGGAGCGACCAGCGAGGAACTTGTTTCTATGTTTGCGAAGATTCGTAACGATTCGTCTTTTTCCAGCATCAGAAAGGCTGACGGTTCAATGAAAAGATTGGATGAGATAGAAGGTCAATTTACTAAGCCCAAAATAAAGGTCCCACAGTGGTATTAGTAGTACTGGTATACTGAGACTTTATTGAAGCTTAACCTTCGTGCGGGCTATCAGAGAGTTTCTAGATTTATCTAAATTTTTCTTACTAAAGCTTGACCGATCGATCTAAAAAGACGGAATTGATGTTTGGCGATACGATGAATGAATCAGCAGTTCTGTGCGTGGAATTTGTTCATAAAAAATAAAACATTTAATCTTTGTGTGTGTTCATGTTCCTCATGCCTATAGTAACGGTGGCAATGTACAGCGGAAGGGCTCAGCCCGAGAAGGATCGTCTGGCAGAGGCAATAACAGATGACATAGTAAAAATATGGAAGGTCCAAAAAAAGGATGTCGTTGTTGTCTTTCAGGAGGCACCTCATGGGAACTGGTATGTATCCGGCGTTCGTCTATAGTACCCGCTCACTAGTCTTGCATGACTAACAGGCAAGTGAAGAGAAAATTCAGCCCAAGCAAGTCATTTAAAGATAAAAGCAGGATGTCGACAGGAGGATGGTAGTATGAAAGAAAAAGAGTAGCAGAGAATATAGCCGTCAAAATTGTATAAAGTATAATGAGCACTAATGTAATTGTCTAGTTGAAACCCATGGGCATGGACAGGCTACCTTCTACTGCATCCTTCAGAACGAGGCGCATAGTCCATGTTGATTTCGATTACTTTTTTGCGCAGTGTGAAGAGATCCGCAGACCCGAGCTGCGCGATAGGCCAGTTGTCGTATGTGTATTTTCTGGCAGGACGGAAGATAGTGGCGTCGTCAGCACTGCAAACTATATAGCAAGAAAATTGGGAGTCAAATCCGGCATCCCAATTAAGGTTGCTAAGTCAAGGCTCGCTGCTGTTTCTAAAGCAGTATTTATGCACCTCAATATAGGTTATTATCGGCAAGTGTCAGAAGTTGCTATGTCTATTATTCAGTTATATGCAGATAAATTTGAATGTGTTGGTATTGATGAATGCTATGTGGACGTTTCTGACAGCACTGAGGATTTTGAAATGGCAAAAATACTAGCACAGCAAATCAAGGAAGATCTGAGAAAGCAATTGAATCTTACCTGCTCTATTGGTATTGCATCCAACAAGACGCTCGCCAAGATCGCATCTGATATAACCAAGCCTGAC
>JALZFN010000089.1 GCA_030861545.1 Thermoproteota archaeon
TGCAGTACCACCCTGATAGGAATAAGGAGCCCGGCGCTGAAGAAAAGTTCAAAGAGGTGTCTGAAGCATATGCCGTGCTCTCCGATGACGAGAAGCGCAAGCGCTACGACACTTACGGCCATGTAGGTGCCGAGGAAGCATTTAGAGGCTCTGAAGCCAACTTTGAAGAGATATTCCGAGATGTGGGCTTTGGAGGATTTCGAGACATATTTGAGCAGATATTTGGCCGTCGAGGTGCCGGCGGCGGCTTTTTCGGTGACGATCTGTTTGGCTTCGGCTTTGGTGCCGGCGGCAGCGGCAGACGAAGTGGTCGAGATATAATCTATGATATGGAACTGACACTTGAAGATGTACTCCGGGGCAGGAAGGAAGAAGTTGAGGTACCTCGACTTGATAGGTGCAAAGAGTGCGGCGGCAGTGGAGCTGCGCCGGGTACCAAACTACGGAAGTGCGCAGTGTGTGATGGACAAGGACAGACAAGGCGCGTTTATAGTCAAAATCGATTTTCCACAATTGTTACAATGGAGCCTTGCAGGACATGCCAAGGGCAGGGTCAGATAATTGACAAGCCTTGTAGTAACTGCAAGGGAACCGGTAGGTCAAAACAAGTTAAAAAGATCAAGCTCGAAATTCCACCGGGTGTTGAAGATGGCATGGCATTTCAGCTGCGAGGAGAAGGCGAAATATCACAGGCCGGTATACCGGGAGATCTTATAGTCCGGCTTCATATCAAGCCGCATCCGGAGTTTGAGAGACTCGAAGGTGGGCATTTGCTTTACAACCTTGATGTCAACTTTACAGACCTAACACTTGGAACGGACTTTCGCGTTCCAACTCTTGAAGGGTCAGAAAAATTAAAGATTCCAGCGGGCACTCCGGCAAATGCCGTCTTGCAGATAAAAGGCAAGGGGCTGCCCCGTTATGGCAGCGCTGGTAGAGGCGACATTCACGTGAGGATAAATATTAAGGTTCCAACCAAGCTTACCGACAGGCAGAAAATGCTTCTCAAAGAGCTCGATAAGGAACTAAATGATCGATAATGAAACAAATACTTAAAATAGAAATTCCTCCTATATTTCCAGTCATATATATGTCATCACCGTTTGATGAGTGGTTTGGTAGAAAAAGGCGCTTTGGATCTTGGTTTCCCGATATCGATGAGATGATGCGGGATGTCGAAAAGATGATGCAAGAGGCTTTCAGGAATGTTGAACAACAGGTTCCGAAGAATTTGGTAAAGGAGCGCTAACTGGACGACGGCTCTGTCGTCCGAGAGACGGGCCCTATTGTTTATGGATATTCTGTCAAAATTGGTCCAGATGGCAAGCCTGTTGTGCGTAAGTTTGGCAACATTGATGCTTTTCCAAATGTCCTTGGAGGTGGTCTTACAGTCAAGGAGGAGCGCGAACCATTGGTTGACGTCATCAAGGGACCTGACGAGCTGCGGGTTGTTGCTGAGGTGCCAGGCGTCAACAAAGAAGATTTGCGCCTGACGGCTGACGAAAACATGCTCACCATCGAATCGATCACAGGGCAGCCGCGTTATCACAAGAAAGTAGAGCTACCAGAAATGGTTGATCCTAAGACTGCCAAGTCGATTTACAAGAATGGCATACTAGAAGTGTCGTTTAAGTTGAAGAGCAAGACTGGCACTGGCGTGCCAATCAATATCGAATAAGAACAATATTATTCTAGTTAGGCAGAGATAGCAGCAAACATCAGCGGGGGTTGCCAAGCCCGGTCAACGGCGTGAGATCACATCATCTTCTAGATCCTGATGATGACGATGACACGATGCTCAGATGTTATAATTGACTGGGACACCTCATCCCTTAGGGGTTCGTGGGTTCAAATCCCACCCCCCGCACTATCACTATTCTGCCGCTAAATTGTTGTTAAATAGTTCTGTGTCATATTCATTCATCTGTTGCATGTGGTAATGAAAATCATGTAGCTGCTGACTAACGTTGAAATCTATATGTACATTTGTTGACAATCAAACGCCAGCAGTTAAAAATTTTAATCCCACTATGTTCATCGGTATTTTAAACACGATTGATGAAGTATGGACAAAGGACTAAGAATATAGGCAGCCTCGATCTAACTCGTACTGTTCTGTAATCATCTATCTTTGAGTAGTTGAATCCACTCTACTACTTACTATCTAGCAGCAAAATACTACAACAACAATAATCTTGATTTACCAATATGGAATCCTTTTATACAGTAAAGAGCTTGAAACATGTTGAAAACATACTAGCATATGATAATAGCCCTGCGCGATGATCTTGATTCAATTTCTGCAATACTGAATGAAACTTTTGAGATACCTGCATTCAAGCGCAGTTATGATGAAGTATTTGGCAAAATAGCTCAAATCCTCTACCGCTACGGCATTAATGAAAATGCGCGTAATCTGCGCTTCCGGTTTATTTTGTGCATGCAGGAATTCTATGATGGCCTCCCGCAAGATCAGTGGCGCATTAAAGACCCTAGATTTGTCAAGCAATCTGAAGATTTCGGAATAGCGAAATTTCGCGAGTGGATAATCGAGCAGCTCATCTAGTTTTGTTCTTGGCAACCCACTGCTCGTACATTTTAATCAGTTCGTCAACATCGTTGCCATTCTCTGAATAAGCAACAATAACTCCGAACCTGCCTTTGTTGTTGTGACCTCTCGCATAGTACCCCCAGTAGGTGTCCGGCAGCCGCTCAAAGTTGGACCTGTTATTCGCTACGCCCAAGAGGTTCTTGCCTACGGTGTCAGCTACTCTTATCGCATCTTCACTCTCTATCATCAAGATATTACTGACTTGACAGTCATTTAAAATACCTGTTGGGTTCAAATATCATGGCTGCGAATATAATATCTATGATGGCAAGATGTGGCCACAATGTTTCTAAGTCATATGCTGGGGCACACCATGGGCTCTGCAGGAAATGCCACTCCAACTTTGCATACCTTGTGGAGCTAGAGGAAAGGTACGGCGAGGATGCCCTTGTAGAATACTGGTTCTCCATGATAATAGCCACCCTATCAGATAGCAGAAGGGACGCTGACTGCCTCATCGATCACCTGATTGATTTTTATCAGCGCAAGCTGCTCGAAATCCCATCAAAGCAGCGCTATATCCAAAAGATGCTTTTCATGTTACGCTCAATAAAGGAACCTTTTGATGTCCAGAAAATGGCATAATTACTACAATACTCTTTCTAGCAGCTCGAAGGCCCTATTCATTGTGGGAGGTTCACCATTTGGATCTCTTACATATAGGGAGGCACAGCAATTGGAGAATAAGAGTCGCTGTTGTGGATCTAGACCCGAGAGATAGCCCACAATGTCAGCCGCATCCCACAAATCGCCTGCACCAGTTAGCGTTTTTGCCTCAACCTTGATCGTGGGTGCAAACATGCTCTCCTTCCCGTTTGACCAAGCGGCTCCTATCCTTGTGTGAAGGTCAGTGCTAATGCCAACCTTCTCCGCAATCTTTCTAGCCACTGTCTTGACTTCATCAGCTCTATAGCCTGGTCCAAGTAGGCGGCCAAGGCCAAGGGCATCACCAAGCGACTTGCACTCATTTTCGTTTATACTGAGGCAGTCAGTGAGGCTTGCAAGCTTGGTAAGCGAGTCGCAAAAGTCATGCTTTCGTGTCTCAATGTCAGCAGGGTCAAGAAAGTGAAAGGCACTAGGAGAGTTTTTGAAAGAAGATTCTGCCAACTCTGTTCCCTTGAGGTTGCTAGCCCAATTGACTACCATCACACCGTCGGCATTCTTTAAAATTGCCATATCGGCTTTGGAGCTGATCCTTTCGGGACCAAAATTAGAGTTATCTCCTATATCGCTTACCATAACATTTACGCGCGTGTCTTCATGAGGAAACTCAAAAGCTGTAGTAAAGCCAGTTCTACCGTTGACTATTCTAAGTGTAACCTTGTCCCCAAATTGTGAAAATGTCTGCCTTATCATTGTGGCGCCTAACTCGTCAGCGACCGTAAAAAGCGAAACTTTAACGCCCAGCTTTGCCAAGCAATATGCTATGTTAACGGCGTTTCCACCCTTTACATCTTTTGTTGGGATGCCTCTAATGCTTCCACCCCCAAGCTTAGCCTTTTCGGTTAGTGCCTCAAAGAGACTCTCTTTTGACTCAAGCCTGATAATGCGGTCAATGAAAAAATCAGGCATCACCACTATAGAGCCTACGATGCTCAGATGTTTCAACTTGTCAATTATCATCATAGATGGTCAGAATGATTCTAGTTGTATATGATATTTTATAAAAACGAAGAAGAAGAAATCCCCGTATCCCAAAATCAATATTATGTGTGAACTCAATCGGCATCTGGAATAATGTTATACATTTCTAGAAAGAATTCATGATAATGCAAAAGACACAGCAACCATTATGTAAAAGCAATGATGATATAGTAGGCCATTAGCGGCTCCATTCCCCGCAGAGTGCTCATTTCACCATTACCTGCGATGCAGCTGCGCCGAGTATTAGCGATACATTTCATATGTGCTACCTCTAGAGAATATTATATAAGATGATTCATAATGCCTTGTCCGCTTTGACTAGTTCTCACATCCTAAGCTGTTTTTGCTTCTCATCAAACCTTAGTCGAAAGCGGGGAACGTTTATTATGAATCTCTCATGCTTTCCCTCACCAATCTTCTCAAGCTTATCTCGTGCCTCTATCTCGAACATAACGCGCCTTCCATCGACTGACACCACCTTTGCGCTGACAACTACCTTGGCTCCTACGGGAGTAGCAGCAAGATGCTTTACATTGACGCTTGTGCCAACGGAATCCCATTCAGGATCGGGTATGACCTGCTCCTTGAGGAAAAGCCTGCATGTCTCCTCCATCTCCGCTATCATAGAGGGTGTGGAAAGAATATTTTCGCCTTTCCAGAGAAAGCTAGTAGTCTGGTTCGAGCTAACTATTATCCTTCGTTCTTTTGATGCACCTATCTTGACTGCAAAATCCATGCCTTAACGAGACATAAGATATTTTTTAAACTTGTTCTTGCGGTTCTATCTTTTTTGCCGCTTCTTCACTTATATGATGAAGTGTATGTCTCTCATGCGAGAATTATGTGCCACATATGGTCTGCTGTATTTTACAGCACACTATAGAGGACATGATCTCGGAATCACGCTTCTAAGCAGATAGAGCCTGGAGAGCGTAGGAGAACAACCATGCCTAATCATTCTATCACTGATATACTGTTCTAAAATGAGTGTTCTACGATCTAAGAGTCTATTATGCCTATCATACCCAGCGCTGGCTATTGAGCTACTTCATAAAAAGAAAAAGTTAGGCGCTGTTTCTAGCGGCTGCGCCTAGCGGCCGATGCAATTACGTAAGCCAGTCCTACGAC
>JALZFN010000285.1 GCA_030861545.1 Thermoproteota archaeon
GCCCTTGATTCGGACTATCTTGATTCTATCAAGTACCTTCCAGTACTCTACTTCTCTTCCCTGCACTTCGCCTTGCGCTATTCGTTCCTTTATTTGATCCTCTACTGCTGTTGTTTCAAAGGTTTCAAAAGTCTCGAGATCCATTATCTGCAGTGTGTCTCCCTGCTTAGAGATAATCTGGCCGTTACGTTTGTCAATTAATGGCACGTCAACCTTTGTGGAGACAGGACCCACAAGTGGATGGGGTTTGCTGTCAAAGACTCCCACCGCTGTAATTCTTGCCTTTGCCGAGCCGTGCTTTCCCGGTTTGCTGTGGTCATATGAAACAATCCTGCAGGGCTCTCCATCAATTATAATATATGAACCAACTTTAAGTGCGCCAAGATCCATCGGCTTGCTCATAAATCTGAACCATAGGCTAGAGAAAAGGATGTATATTTAACATTTTACTTTAGCTTTTCAAGAATAGAAAGGCTGACCAAATTGTTCAGCAATATTCCCATCCGTGCTACATCGCGCCTTGTGCGCTCACAGTATTTTTGATCCGTCTGATGAGTCTTTTTGCCCTCGAGTTCAAGTATTACCACGTTCTTAGAGTAAGGAAAGGTAAATCTTGGCTGTTCTGAAGCCAAAAGCTTCATCTGGGCAAGGCTTGCCTTCCTAACTCTGTCTCGCCGCGCAATAGCGTTTGCAAGCTCACCGATGGCCGCATCGCCATTTGTATATTTGGTGAAGTATAGCGAGACATAGTTAAGTTTCTCACCATTTCGCTCAAAGAGCGCACTAGAAAAGCTGAATATAAGCGACAGTCTGTCTATCTCGTCATCTTTGATATCATCTAATATCCCAGTCATGTCCCTGAAGGATGCAAGGAGATAGTGATTGGCCTTATTGGGAAAGTAAGGGGAGCTCTCATCAGAAAATGTTGCGGTAACAAAGTAGATGTCAACGATATTCTCACTCTTCTTCCAACGCTCGAGTATGAAGTCTGATTGTTTGTCGTGGGGAGTGCACACATAGCCTCGTGCTTCCATGCCCCCTATGCTCGCCAATCCTAAAGAAAAATAATATAACTAGTATTTATCTATAAGGTTCAATTTTGGCCTAGATATTGCAACTATCTCACGTACTTTTCCATAAATAAGTAAGAACAAGCTAACTGTTATGGCATGGTGTAGATACGGCGGGCGGCAAATGGCACATCTGAAATACGTGCAGTTACATTGATGATCCTAGCCATCCCAGTCGTCTGAAATATAAGACCATAAGTAAGGCAGAAATCGACGAAATTACCAAAACAAATATCAAAGAAGTGTAGGGCCCAAGCTGATTCCAAGAGCCGGTAACAATTGCCCCTGGCAGATTGATATTCATGCCATAAAAAGTGCCAATGACTGTGGCGGGGATAGATAGTGTAAACACTATTGTGAGAACAGCTAGTATCTTGTTGGTTTTTTCTTGGCTGAGCATATAATCTGTGTCTTTGTAGATCTCAATAGTTTCCTTTGCCTCTTCTAAGGCTTCAGCTACCTTTTCAATATGATCCTGGATGTCTTTGAAATATGGAGCAAGATCCTCTTTTGAAAAGCGCTGGACATCCTTTGACAATTCAACTACCGTCCTACGAAGAGGGATCACCATTCTTCTTAGCGTTGTTATCTCTCTTCTCAAAAGAGAGATCTGACGAGGGATCGATATCCGCTCGTCAAACACGCTGTCCTCAATATCATCAATGTTCCCTACAACTTTCATCAGAATGTGAAGTAGGTCGTCTACTAGCGTGTCGATTACTTTGTGGAGCAGATATCCTGACGACTTTCCTATAGTTGCCTGCTGTTGTTTTTCATCGTTCTTGCACATATTGAACAGCTCTTCAAGTGGCTTTAGGTCACCCTGGTGGATTGTCACAAGATAATCCGAGCCCATAAATATCGCTAGCTGGCTGAAGAGGAAACCCTTTTCCTTGTCTGGAGTAGGGAAGTGCAAAATCACAAAGATGTGGTTTTCATATCTATCAATCTTAGGAATCTGGATCTTGGAGAGGCAATCTTCGAGGTTGAGCCTATGGAACGGGTATGTATGTCCCAGAGCATTCATGTCTGCAAAGGTCGGTTTTTGTATATTTATCCAAATCACTCCGTTACTGCTGACGGTGTCAAACTGCGTTTTTGCCTCTGACATGAGTCAAAGCACTTCCTGTTTGTTTCGTTAAAGAAGCTACGGTTATAAAAAAGTGTGTCAGTCAGAACTTTGTCTTTAGTTGCTGATAGTCTATCGTTTTTGTGCTTGCTGCGGTGTGCCATTTTGCAGTGTCAATATCCTGAAGTCTTGACCTGTAGTAGAGTATTAGCGAATATGCTATTGCAACTGACATTGCTCCAAGCGGGTCTTTTGCAGCATTCCTTACCGCGTAGCCAATTGCTACTCGCCTAGGCAAGCTGATGGCAAATGAAGAAACATAATGCTTTATTTGGTTATGCCCTTTGACCGCCCTCATCACCTGCGATGTTATATCCTGCATGTTGCTAGCAGCTTTGAAGTATACTATTGCGTTATCATTGTATAGTACCTCCCGCCCTATTTCAAGGGTCTTGCACTGGATATAGAGATCAATTGCAATGACATCTATTGGTATCTGTATTTTTTTAGCAACGTTAGAGTCGATGGCTAGGGCCCTGCCCATCACAGTGTACTGCGATAACCCTGCTAGCCTCACTGAGCCGAGCCACCTTGAGATGAATACTGAGGCTCTCCCAGCAGTGCCTGCTGCTTGTACCGGCTGAGGATTTGATGCGCATAGTCCGACTTTTCCATGAATGCATGATACAAGCTGCTCAGTGCAGGAAGGGTGAGGGATTGTATCTGCGTCATAGAGGACGATGGTGTCGCCGGTCGCCTTTTCAAAAATTTGATTCCATGCGGCTGCTGCACCTCTTCTTGTATCATGGTGGAAAAGCTTGATGTCAAGCAATGAGTTCTCCGCGAAATTTCGTACTACGCCGGGTGTATTGTCAGAAGAATCATCTGAAATAATCACTTCAGAAATCCCAAAGTCTTGCTCTTCAAGTGACCGTAGGAGATTTACTATGTTTTGCTCCTCATTATATGCAGGAATACCGACAGTTACTTTACTCACAGCAGGTTGCTATCCCGGATGTCATTTGAGTTTTGTGATCGATTGTTTGTACTATAGTGAAAACAATATATTCACATACTGCACGCAAAGCAATGACATCATTTGCAACAGCAGATGCCATCCAACGACGAGCAAAGTTATAGGAGGATATTTGCCGCCGCGGGGCTGCTCAAGAGCCACCTAGTATTTCCTGTATTTATTTCTGATAGTCCAGCGACAATACAATCAATGCCAGCAATGACGGTAACGCCTGTTCAAAAGGTGGTACAGTATGCTCAATCGATTGCTGATAGTAATATTCCTTCAATGATTATCTTTGGCATACCAAAGAGCAGGGATTCCATTGGCTCATCTGCCTTTGACAAAAAAGGTATTGTACAGGACGCAGTGAGGCAAATCAAGTCGGCATTTGGCGACGACATGAATATTATAACTGATGTTTGCACCTGCCAGTACAATCTGTCAGGTCACTGTGGTGTGGTTTCTCACCAGGGCAGGATAAACAATGACGCTACATTAAAAGTGCTTGCGAAGATTGCTGCAAGCCATGCCGAGGCCGGCGCAGATATAGTCGCGCCTTCTGCTATGATGGACGGGCAAGTATATGCGATCAAAGCTGAGCTTCGTAGCCGGGGCCTTAACGCCTCTTTACTTTCCTTCTCTGCTAAGCACGCTTCATCTCTTTACACACCTTTTCGATCAGTAGCCTTTGGGAAACCAACTGCACGACTTGACAAGTCATCGTATCAGATATCTTATTCCAATTCAAGGCTTGCGCTGCTGGAAATAGAAACTGACATTAACGAAGGGGCAGACATGGTCATGATAAAACCTGCCCTTGCATACCTTGACCTTGTCCGGATGGCAAAGGACCTATTCAATTTTCCATTAGCAGCTCAAAATGTTAGCGGGGAGTACGCAATGATAAAGGCTGCTGCAATGCATCGGTGGATCGATGAGGAGGAATGGAAGGTCCATTCCATTGCATCAATAAAGAGAGCTGGAGCTGACAAAATCATCTCTTATTTTGCCCTTGATGTTGCGAAGTATCTATGACGCCACAATTATATAGCATTCTTGCAACAAACGGAAATGTCCCGCGGTAGCTCAGCCTGGTAGAGCTTTCGGCTGTAGACGTCGGCTTATCAGTAGCTGACCGCGTGAAGCAGCCTATCGGGCGCACAACATTGCAGTAACCGAAGAGTCGCAGGCTCAAACAAATTGGTCAGAAGCCAATTGGAGCAAATCCTGCCCGCGGGATATACATAATTTCTTATGTCTGAAAGTGCAATGATCCTCTTACATGTCCAACATTCAAACTATTAACCCTGCCACAGGAAAGATACTTGCTACCTATGAAAACTCAAAGCCTGAAGAAGTCAGTGCAAAGGTCAAAGTAGCAAGAGAAGCATTTGTGATCTGGAAAAAGCTAGACATTTCAGAGCGCGCCGAGTATATGCGTAGACTTGGACGGGTAATGAGGAAAAACCGCGAAGAATATGCAAGACTGGTCACTGAAGAGATGGGTAAACCGATTAGGCAATCCTTGGCGGAGATCGAAAAATGCGCATGGGTTTGCGATTATTATGCCGAGCACGCAGAGGCATTTCTGCGTGATGAAGTTATACCAACTGAGTTTCGCAAGAGCTTTGTGTCATTTGAACCCCTTGGGGTTGTAGCATCCATCATGCCGTGGAACTTTCCGTTCTGGCAGGTTATGAGGTTTGCGGTCCCGGCGCTGACGGCTGGCAATGTTGGCCTGCTAAAGCACTCAAGCGTCTGCCTTGGAAGTGCTCTAAAACTAGAGCAGGCATTTATTGATGCCGGCTTTCCGGAGAATGTGTTCCAGGCAGTAATAGGTGACTATCGCGCTGGTGAGTCTCTAGTGCAATCAAATATCGATGCTATTTCCGTTACAGGAAGTATTAGCACAGGCAGGCGAGTAGCCGAGCTTGCTTCTCAAGATCTGAAAAAGTTCGTGCTAGAGCTAGGTGGTAGTGACCCTTTTATTGTGCTTGAAGATGCTGACCTCAACCAGACCGCTTACATGGCGACGCAGTCGAGGCTGCTCAATACAGGTCAGAGCTGCATAGCTGCTAAGCGCTTTATAGTTGTAAAGGAAATTGCAGACAAATTCACAAATCTATTTGTCGAAAACACACAAGCAGAAGTTGTAGGGGATCCGCTTGATTCCAAGACAACAGTTGGGCCACTTGTCCGGGACAGCCAGAGGCAGGCGCTTGCCAAACAGGTGGATGATGCAAAGAGCAGAGGCGGTAGAGTACTTATCGGTGGCAAGCCTATCAACAGGCAGGGGTTCTTTTATGAGCCCACTATAATTTCAAATGTGAATCCTCACATGGATGTCATGAGGGAAGAAGTGTTCGGTCCAGCTGCTCCAATAATCATAGTGAATGACGAAGAGGAAGCGATAAGGCAAGCGAACAATTCAGAATTTGGCCTTGGCGCAAGTATATGGACAAACAACATCGAACGGGGAATGCGACTGGCGCGTCAGGTTG
>JALZFN010000286.1 GCA_030861545.1 Thermoproteota archaeon
ATCTTCATGTCTGCATGTAGCTTGTAAACTCCTTCTGATTTTGCAATATTAGAAATATTGTTTCTATTAAAATCAAGCCAGGGGGACCAATCTAAGGCCTCTATCTTTGGGTCGCTCATGGTTCAGATCCACTCTTTTACTTCTTTAAATATTGCTATCTTATCAAACCAGCAGAAACACTGTAAAAATACCATAAGAAATAGAGAGCTCTTAGAGCCGGCTACCAAGTTTTCTGAAGGTATAAAAAACCCCAGTGCCATTCATGTCCCAAAACATAAAATTATTTTTATGTAAGTTAAACGACGGCACAGCCATAAAGACTCTGCCATGAGAAATGAGACCCTGATATTTTAGATGAAAAAACTTGATAAATCGAGTCAATCTTCATTTATTGTTACTTCTAGAATAGGAGCACGTTCGCGCACGGACTCTATTCAAGATATTCGGATAGAATGTTAGGCAATTCGCAATACCCCAAATTTGTATCTGTCTTTTCTGTTTCAAACTTGCTCAAAAACCTCTTCATCCCATTAATTTACCAGAAGGAGTCTGAGGATATAGGCTATAAACCAACTAATAATACGTTAGTTAGCTCATCTTAGCTCGAGCTACCATGAAATCGTTTCGCGATATTTGTAGTGAACCTATTTAGTGCAGATGACATGTCATTTCGTTCTAAATGCACATCCAAAATGCTAAAGGCATTCCTAAAAATAAGAGCTTCAGAAATTGCACTGTTAAATTGATCTTCAGTCTCTACAACAAACCCTCGCCCGCCACCAATGATTTGTGGAATCCTACTATATTGCCAAGGCTGCAAATTATTAAATGTACCACCTAACATCAGTTGCTCTGTGAGGTATATCCCATTGTTCAGGACAACAACAATTGGATTTAGATCATATCGAATAGAAGTCGACAGCTCCATACCTGTCATTTGAAACGCACCATCTCCAACTATTACCAAAGGCCGTAAAGTTTCATCTGCAAGCTGAGCACCGATGCTTGCCGGCACTGCAAATCCTAACGATGCATAATATGCTGGTGAAAGAAATTTTGTCTTCCTATGCATAATCAGATCTGCCCCTGCAAATAATGCATCTCCAACATCTGCAAGTACTATCATATCATCAGTAAGACGCGAGTTCAAATATTCAAATACATATTTCACTGAAATCTTTTTTCCAAGTGTACATCTGGGGATTTTTGAGGCTATTGCCAAGCGGTCAGTAGTAAGTGTCCTAACAGAAGAACTATTTGTTCTGTTATCTCTTCTTGTTATGTTTGCATGAACCAAAGAATGAAAAAAATCTCTGATATCTATATCGTTGTAGTGATGGTATCTGACAGAAAGCTTTTCTGCGCTAACATATATTGTCTTTTTCTGATCAATCTGTGCTGTAAACATTCCAAGCGTCATGTCACTTAATGATGCACCTAATATGATTAGGCAATCGCTAGATTCAACATATTGACGTGCTTCTTCTTGACCGACGGCCCCCTCGTAAATACCAATGAACAATGGATGTAGTTCACTTATTACTGATTTGCTCAAAATTGTCGCCACAACAGGTATTTGTGTATTATCTATCAAAGCCAGAAGTTTGTCCTGCAATCCAAATCTATGAACCTCTTCGCCAGCAATAATGACAGGTCGCTTGGATACATTTATCATATCGAGTGCTTCCGCGGTTGCTTCTTTGAGCGCGTTAGGGTCACTCTCTTCTGATGTCATAATATCATCAATTGGATGTCGATACTGGCCTGTAATCGGTGCAGACACTATGTCTCGTGGCAGTTCGATGTATACGGGTCGTTTGAGCCGCAGGGCAGCAGAGAGTAGTCTGTCAATTTCAGGCACGGCTAATTGTGGATCGCTTAATATTGTAGAAGCAACAGTAATTTGATCAAAGATCTTCTTCTGAGTATCAAAATCACGTACTTTATGGTGAAGAAGTGGATTCTTTACTTGTTCTTTTAATCCTGGAGCACCACTTATTACAATAACAGGAGATTTTTCAGCATAGGCTTGCGCTGTCGTATTAACAACCTTGAATGCTCCAACCCCGTATGTAATGCAAACAACACCCAATCCCCGTATTCGTGCATATGCATCTGCCGCAAAACCTGCTCCCTGTTCATCGCATGTATTCACAATAGAAATTTTACTTTTGGCTAGTCTATCATAAAAGCCAAGAATATAGTCTCCAGGAACACCGAAAATGTGTCCCACTCCGAGTTCATATAGCTTATTGATTAGATAATCCGCGATGCTGTAAAAATTTACCATATTATTACTCGTCTTCTACTGCGCATAATTAAACTTGTGATATGAGTGATGTAATTCTTATTAATAAAGCTGCAAGAACAGCGAGAAACGGATGCGTCTCAGAAGTTGCCACTATAAGTTAGTGTCGCCACTAAATTCGATCTACAGACTACAAAAGCCCGCAAATACCAGAAGTTTACAGGCCAGCTCACCATTTGTTGAATCATTCCAACAGGGGGCCATGTTAGTTTGATCGTAGAGGAAATGCGCGGTTGATAGCCGCGATATCCTCCTCTGTCAGCTTCCATCCACCGTCTGCGCCACTATTCTCTCTTATGTGCTCAGCGCGGGCTGCTTTCGGAATTGTAAACACGCCTGAATGGCGTGTTAGAAAGTTGAGCGCAACCTGCCGTGGAGTACGCTCATGCCGCTTAGCAATTTCAGCGAGTACGGTTCCTCTTGCACTTCTGGGAGAAGGAAAACCGCCATGACCAAAAGGTGAATACCCTACAATAGCGATCTCGCGGCTGACACAATAGGGCAGCAAATACTGTTCAATCCTACGGTCACCCAGATGATATGGCACCTGATTGCAAGCAAGCCTCTCCTTAGTGAGCGACTGTTCAACTAATTTCAATCCTTCGACGTCAAAATTGCTAACCCCGATGAAGTTGACCATGCCTTCAGAGACCAACTTCTCCATGGCACGCATTGTTTCTTTAATGGGATACTGGTCACTCGGCCAGTGAAGCAAATACAAATCAAGCCAATCGGTCTTAAGTCGTGCTAGGCTACGCTCACATGCGCTGATAGTACCTTCGTACGAGGCATTGGAAGGCCAAATTTTGCTCACGAGGAATACTTCTTCGCGGCGACCAGCGACCACTTCAGCAACTAATTCTTCGACTCGCCCATTGCCATACATCTCTGCAGTATCAATATGTGTCATCCCAAGATCTAAACCTAAATCCAGTGATTCTATAATCTCCTGGCGAATAGTCTCACGCCGACCTCCCTCGATCATCCAAGTACCCATCCCTATCACTGGGACGTCAGCACCTGTCCATCCGAACTTACGCTTAAGTACTGCCACTCACCTACCACGCACGGGTGTGATAGCCGTGTCCGTCTCTCTTCGACTCTTTCCGTAAAGCTGCTAATGAATGATGCACAGAAAAAGCAGGAAAAGCAAATGAAGAGGCAATTTGCTCTTTGCCTGCGTTGCCTTTCGAGCAGGCAAATGCGCAGCTGGTCGAACTATTGATTTGTTTCTGGTTAGGATTTATCTCTTGCATATGTTAGAAGAGACAGTCTTTCTGCAGTTTGGTACTTAAATGCAATATGAATATGCTCCGGAAAAATTATCACATGGATGCTATATTGCCAGAACACACTAAGTCATGAATTTAGAAGCTTGTGCACTCCATTGCACTGAGTATGAGCAACACTATCATATGATCTAATCCTCGCCACCAAAACTCCGGCTACCAAGATCGCTTCGATTGATTCAGTGATAATGCCAGTTGGCAATATTAGCTATAACAAATATTATTATCTCTTTATTTGAGCCTATGCGGAAAGATAAATTTTGTCCTTGAGGCGCCTTCCTTTCTAACCTGCCTGGGGGCTGCATATTTAGCTACGTGGCTCCCTTCTTGAGCTCTGTTGCTAATTGGACTACAGTCGAATTCAGTAGCCTATTTGCCTCGTCCATTTGTGGTCCGTCGATTGACCAGGGTAAAACC
>JALZFN010000277.1 GCA_030861545.1 Thermoproteota archaeon
GCTTTATTCACTACAATCATATCGACAACTTCCATCATTCCTTTTTTCATGCCTTGTAACTCATCACCTGCGCCGGTTAAAACGAGTAACATAAAAAAGTCAACCATGTCTCGAACGGTTGCTTCATTTTGCCCAACACCGACTGTTTCAACGATGATTACATCAAACCCAAAGGCTTCACATATGACAACGGTTTCCCTTGTTTTCCGATGGACACCACCTAATTTTCCTGATGATGGACTGGGACGAATGAAAGCCCTTGGATTTCGTGAAAGCTTCTCCATCCGGGTTTTATCGCCTAAAATACTGCCTCCGCTAATCGTTGAACTTGGATCAATTGCTAATACAGCAAGGTTGAGCCCCATTTCGTCACATAAATACGTTCCAAATGTCTCAATAAACGTGCTTTTCCCAGCTCCTGGGACACCTGTAATACCGATCCGTAGGGCGTTTCCTGTAAGGGGAAGCAACTGTTGCAATAAGGATTGAGCCTGTTGGAAATGATGCTCGGAGTTGCTTTCAATGAGGGTGATGGCTCGGGCAAGGAGACTTCGATTTCCAGTCAGAATTCCTTGTAATAAGGTTTCGTTTGTTAACCCGGATTGTGGATTCTTTTTATGATACGTTCTTTTCTTTGGTAAAGAGGATAGGCTATTTATAGAGTTTGTTTTGGGGTTATTTAAATTTTCATCCATCCTTACACTTCCTCATAGCCAAGTTTTTCATAAATAGTACGGATCACTTTTTTAGCTGCTTCTGGAATTACGGTTCCCGGTCCGAAGATAGCCGAAGCCCCCTGTTGATAAAGACTTGGATGGTCTTGACGTGGAATCACGCCTCCTATAATGATAATAATATCCTCTCTCCCTAACCTCTTTAATTCCTCTACTAATTGTGGCAATAAAGTATTATGGCCCCCTGCAAGAGAACTCATTCCAATTGCATGTACATCATTTTCAACTGCCTGCTTAGCGGTTTCTTCTGCCGTTTGAAAGAGTGGACCGATATCGACATCAAAGCCCAAATCAGCAAATGCGGTTGCAACGACCTTTGCTCCTCGATCATGACCATCTTGGCCAATCTTGGCCATTAATATTCTCGGACGTCTTCCCTCATTTTCGAGGAACTCCTCTGTCAATTCCCTTACTTCTTGTATTAATTCCTCATTGGCAAATGATGAGCTATACACTCCACTGATTGATTGAACAACGGTTTTATGACGACCCGTTACTTTTTCAATTGCCATTGAAATTTCACCAAGAGTCGCTTTAACTCTTGCCGCCTTGATCGCTAGTTCTAATAAATTTCCTCTGTTTGTTTCGCAAGCTTTTGTAATGGCTGATAGAGCTGATTTTACATCTTCTTCATTTCTATGTGACTTTAGCAGTTCCAATCTCTGTATTTGTTTCATACGAACGGCATGATTATCGATGGATAAAATATCAATAGGGTCTTTTGTTTCGTGTATGCAAGTGTTCACACCGATGATTTTTTCTAGACCTGAATCAATGCGTGCCTGTCTTTTTGCTGCTGCTTCTTCTATTCGCATTTTCGGGATTCCCGTTTCAATTGCCTTTGCCATTCCTCCTAAGTTTTCAATTTCTTCAAGATGCTGCGATGCCCTTTTGATTAACTGATCCGTTAAATATTCTACATAATAAGAACCACCCCATGGGTCAATTACTTTCGTTATCCCCGTTTCTTCTTGTAGATACAGTTGGGTATTGCGAGCAATACGGGCTGAAAAATCGGTTGGCAACGCAATTGCCTCATCTAAAGCATTGGTATGCAAGGATTGGGTATGTCCCATAACGGCTGCATGTGCCTCAAGTAAGGTTCTCATGACATTATTAAATGGATCTGCTTCTGTTAAACTCCACCCAGATGTTTGGCTATGGGCTCTTAGGGCAAGTGATTTTGAATTTTGCGGATTAAATTTTTTTATAATATTTGCCCACATATATCTTGCAGCACGCAGCTTGGCTACTTCCATGAAGTAATTCATGCCGATTCCCCAGAAAAAGGACAATCTCGGGGCAAAAGTATCAATATCAATTCCTGCTTCCAATCCTGTTTGTACATATTGAAGTCCGTCTGCTAATGTATAGGCAAGTTCAAGGTCTCCCGGTGCGCCTGCTTCTTGAAGATGGTATCCTGAAATACTAATGCTATTAAATTTTGGCATATGCGTTGATGTATATTGAAAAATATCGGCAATAATTTTCATTGACATTTCCGGTGGATAAATATATGTGTTCCGGACCATATATTCTTTTAAAATATCATTTTGAATGGTGCCAGATAATTTTTCGGGTGAAACCCCTTGTTCTTCTGCTGTCACAATATAAAAGGCCATAATGGGCAGGACCGCTCCATTCATAGTCATCGAGACCGACATCTTATCTAAAGGGATTCCATCAAAAAGGATTTTCATATCGTGAATCGAGTCAATCGCCACTCCTGCTT
>JALZFN010000051.1 GCA_030861545.1 Thermoproteota archaeon
AGCAGTGACATCGACCAACGATGCAGGTGCGCAAGATAGGGTTTAAACTCTCCTACTCGCTTGTACTTCTTGTGAATGTCGCTCTAGTCGAGAAATCATCAGGAGGTTTAAAGCTGAGTGTTTACAATGAAAACCTCACATTAATTGAATCGAACTTATTTAATGATTCCTATACCTTGAATTTTTACCTGCAAACTCTAGCAAGAAAGCACAGGATCGAAAAGAGCATAGTAGTAGTGCATGACAAAGATAGAAATGCAGTAAGCCTATCGCTTGCACAGGACGAAAATTCGTTCTTTGTCAGCTAGATCTATAGTTTCTCTGCCCGATTGCAACCTTCATTGTGCAGTGACATTTTGGACATTCCGCCCAGTTGCGGCCACCAAAGTACTGCCACTCAAAACCACATTTCTCATAGATGCACTTTAACCATCTACCTGTTGGGGCCTTGGGCCAATTCTCCTGCAATGGTTTTCGAGCTCTCCGTGCAGACCTTGGTTTTCCTCTGGATCTTATGTATGGCAAATAACTAGATCTGGCGTATCTCAGTTAAAGATATTATCATATGTTCATATTTGTATATTGTAGGCGTAAGTGAGTTCGATTGTCGTGCTTCATAGCTGTAAATACGAATTCCATAGAAACGTTCTGTATTTCTCCATGTACAAAATCTATGCCTTGGAAAGCTCGATAGTATCAACAGTGATATCCGCCCCCGCTGCCATAAATTATGGATCTGACGACCGTTAAAAGAAGCTAGGTCATACCAATGAAAAATGAGAAATCGGGGCATTATGAAGAATTAATTCTCTTCTTTGTTTCTTTTTTTTGGCCATAAAGCTTTTTCGATATGTTCCTATGCAATAATTGCATTGGCCAAACGTCAGTTTACAATAGATATAGGAAAAGAGCAGATTCCGGTTGAAGGCCAGATGCACAGAAATGTAGCAGTCAAGTATCTTATGAAGAGGCGCAGGTCGCTTTTGATGACAAGGAACTCCGAAAAAGTGGAGAAGCTGTGGGCGGATCTACCAAAAGAGATCAAGATAGTAGGCAAGCAAGTGATCAGGGGATACAAAGTAAACTGGGAGAGGCTTGGAACTGAAGAATTTGAAGGTTCACGTTTTGCCTTCACGCTAGAGGATTTACACGGAGAAATCGATAAAGAATAGTTAGAATACTTGCTTACAGTCATGGCATTTGATTCATCAGTCTTTATGGCATGTTTGTGCCCAATCCATACGAATTTGCAAGGATGAATTAAAAGTACTTCTGAAGAGGTTTGCTTGCCGGCTGCCAGTTGGATGATTTCTCACTAGATGATAAAGAGGCATTCATACGACATATCTGTCATCGGATGTGCTGATCATGCTTGCGAAGTTCAAACAGACAGGACGTCCTTAGACATGATATTGAAAAAGTCAATTATCTCAATTAAGGTGGCCTAGTAAGGGTGTTCTCCTCGATAGTTAAGAAACAATTTATCAACAGGTATGAATACAATAACAAATTTATATCAAAAAATTATCTCAGCAGCATTATTGCTCGCAGGGTTCATTCAGAAAAAAAAGGGATCAGAGTACTTGGCATAGCGGAGAGTTTCAAAGAATCCAGCAAGAAATCAACCCTCGCTGGCGTGGTTATGCGACGCGACCTAATAATAGACGGTATGACATTTGGATCTACCACGATAGAAGGTGATGATGCAACCGAGAGCGTGATTTTGATGCACAGGTTGCTTGCAAGAGAGGATATCAATTGCATTCTGCTTGATGGCCTTGTCATCAGCATGTACAACATCATAGATGGCGAGCAGGTTGTAGAAAAAACAAAGCTACCAGTAATCGCAATAACGTTTGAAGATTCAAAAGGACTTGAGGATAGTATCAGGCACCATTTTGACGATGGGCAGCAGCACAAGCTTGTGCAGTATCAAAAGCTAGGAAGGCGCGAGCAAGTTACACTTAACACAGGAAAGAATCTTTTCATCCGGTGTTGGGGACTGGATCAAAAGAGAGCAGTCGCCATACTAAATTCATTTACTTTACAAGGTTCTATACCGGAGCCGATCAGGCTGGCCAAGCTAGCTGCGCGATCGCATGCCAATGCTTTAAATTATGAGCTGAAAAACAACTAGCAGCTATGGTGGGGTGGCAGAGCGGCTATGCGTTCGCCTGCAGATTGTGCCAGCAGTTAGCGAATTTATAGGGGTTCGAATCCCCTCCCCACCTCTCAATGAAGGTCAACGATGATGCCATTTGAAGTATCAGATGAAATCAACTTTTTAATATCCACCACCTCCGACTGGTGGAATTTTCGAAGGCTTACGTTAAGCCCAAACTGTGAAGAAGATCTTGTACATAGAAATGTAGAGCCACGATAACTAAGCTCAGACATTAGATTACACCGACAGACTTGGCAAGTTCAAACGCAGATTTTTTGTCCAGCCGGACCTTGCTTAGGATTGTATATCTGTCCGGGCGCAGCGACTGAGCCGCTGTCAATGCTCTTACGACATGATCTTCTGTCAGTTTGATCTGTTTTGCCTTGGTGGGCGCGCCTACATTTTCCAATGTTTCTGCGATCTTTTCCCAGTTGAGTCCATGTAATTTTGCCATTATTAGTGTACCTATGCCTACGCGCTCACCGTGCAGTCCAAAATTTGGGCCAGCTACGTATTCCACTGCGTGGCTGAAGAGGTGTTCAGATCCAGAGCATGGTCGGCTGCTACCAGCAATGCACGCGGCCACACCAGCGCTTATAAGTGCTTCAACAATTGTGCGTATGCTGAATTGGCTCCTCCGGCTTAATTTC
>JALZFN010000133.1 GCA_030861545.1 Thermoproteota archaeon
TAAATTCGAAATACTTGTACGATAAAGTTGGCTCACAGCTCTTTGAGCAGATATGCATTCAGCCAGAGTACTATCTTACAAGAACAGAGACATCAATACTTAACAAGTATGCACATGTCATAGCAAAATTGACCGGCACCAACATCAGCATAATAGAGCTTGGAAGCGGAAGCAGCTCCAAGACAACCATTCTCCTGAGCCACCTGGCATCACACAAAAAGAGAATCTTTTACTTTCCCATCGATGTGTCAAAGAGCATTTTAACAGATAGCGCCCGGAGGCTGGAGTCACAATTTCCAAACATCAATATCATCGGAATTCCGTCTTCTTATATCATTGGCTTTGAAAGAGCCGCAAAACGTATAGCTTGCGACGATAAGATATCAGACAGAAAGCTTGTTGTCTTTTTAGGCTCAAGCATCGGCAACTTTGAACTTACACATGCAAGGCATCTATTTGAAACATTAAGAGAAAGACTCGATACAAATGATTTCTTGCTTGTAGGCTTTGATTTGCAAAAGGAGGTATCAGTATTAAACGCTGCATATAATGACAGAGCGGGCATAACAGCTAGATTCAACTTGAACTTGTTGGGAAGGATAAACAGAGAACTTGACGGCAAGTTCGACCTTGGAAAGTTCGCTCATTGTGCATTCTATAATGAGGACAAGCAGAGGATCGAAATGCATCTGGTTTCAAAAGCTGAACAAGAGGTGTATGTAGGAGCGCTAGACGCTGTATTTGCCTTCGGAAAGGGAGAGACTATCCATACAGAAAATTCCTACAAATACAACTTGGATCAAATAGCTATGCTCGCAGAGGAGTCCGGCTTTGCAATAAATAGGAACTTTACGGACAAAAAGAAATGGTTTGATCTGGCTTTCTTTTCGCCAGCTTAAACATCTTTGGCGCAACGGAAGCCAGCAAAAGGTATCCTTTCATGAGGCTTAAAGTAATTCCTATAGCTATTGCGTATCTGCGCCGCCGGCGTTGCAAAGCATCCTCCCCGAAGCACTTTTTGGTTTATTGTCCACTTGTCCGTGTATTCAGGGAATTTTGACTTAAAGCCGGGGTATAGCACATATTCTGAGGAGGTCCACTCCCACACATCTCCTATCATCTGGTGACAGCCGTAAAAGCTCTTGCCGGCAGGGTAAGATCCTACCTTGGATGGACCCCAGAGATAAGATTCATGAAGGTTTGCATGCTTGGGAGTTGGTTTGTGATCGCCCCAGGGGTACAGCATTTTTCTTTCCGATTCCTCGTTCCAGCTTGCAGCCTTTTCCCATTCTGCCTCGGTTGGAAGTCTTTTGCCGGCCCACCGCGCATAGGCATCTGCTTCGTAGTAACTAACGTTGATAACCGGTTCATCTGGATCGATCTCACCTAGGCCACGAAAATCTTTCTTTTTCCAGATATCATCTTCCTCAATCCAGTAGAGTGGGGCATTCCACTGCTGCTCCTTTACGAGTTCCCATCCATCAGCGAGCCAGTATCTGTAATTTTGATAGCCGCCATCCTTTATGAAGTTCATATATTGGCCATTTGTTACAGGTCCTATTTCCATTTTGAAGGGTTGGAGGTAAACTTTGTGCTCTGGAAGCTCGTTATCATAGCAAAAAGAGTTGCCATTGTATCCGACATCAAAGACCCCTCCGGGGATGTCTACCATATTTGACGATATTCTCATTTCTGATCGCTTTGGAGGAGGCACGTTAAGAATAATTGGCTCATAGTTGTCAGACGGGCCACGGAAGCGTTCAAAAAAGTGCTGGAAATCATATATCATAAGCTCTTGATGCTGCATCTCGTGCTGCATTCCCAATGTAATATCATACCGTAGCTCATGAGTCATTGCATTTTTTTCAGACTCCGTCCTCTCTTTCAAAAATTTGGTTACTTTTCTGTCTATAAATGACCTATAATCAAGGGTTTGCTTTACCGTAGGTCGCGGGAACTTACCTCTCTCTTGCTTGGGCAGGATTTTTCCAAACTGCTGGTAGTATGAATTAAGATATTCTAGGTTAAAGCCACTATTGTCTGATTCCATCCTAGCGCCGTGCTTTTCCAATACCTTTTGAAAGAACCAGGTAACATGTGCAATATGCCAATTGGGCGGGCTACCAAAAGGGTCAGATTGTATAACTGCATCCTCTATTCTTAGTGGCTTGAAAAGCTGCATGGTCTTTTTTCTAACTTGTGCAAATTCAGACAACAGATCAGCAGTTGTAGATTCTTGAGATAGTAGTCTCGACATAATAGAAAAACAGACTCTAATACATATAAGCCGTCCTTTTTCCCTTCCTGTTTGGGTGTACAAGCAATGGAGTGCGGGGGGTGGGACTTGAACCCACGAACCCCTAAGGGACGGGATAACCCATATGAGATCTTAAGTCCCGCGTCTCCAATTTTGTTAGCCTATTTGGCCAGGCTCTACAACCCCCGCTGCCTCAAGCTTGCATTAATGAGTATGCGTAATTAAACCTTGATCTTGGAAGATTCCAATAATTATTATATGGTTTATTGACTCGATTGTCCGTTTGTTGGATGCCTTGGTAGCTCAGCCTGGTAGAGCGTTACCTTGGTAAGGTAGGGGTGTAAACTTGCTCCAGATAGGTAGAGGTCCCGGGCTCGAATCCCGGCCAAGGCTCCTTTCTTATTTTCGCTCTCAATTAATGGTAAC
>JALZFN010000288.1 GCA_030861545.1 Thermoproteota archaeon
GATCCATTACGGCTTAGTGGTCATCTATTGGTTGAGGACCACAAACAAAAAAGGGCGAGAGTGAGTTTGAGATTGATCGCTTTTTTGCGATGCATTTGAGTGGTCGACTAATCTATCAAGAATTAGGGGATTGTAGTCTTTTTCTTATAAGGTTTGCTCTTTGCTTCATTCCTATAAGATGCTTGTTATGACGAAAGCACCTATCCCGGCAAGTACAATCCTATGCGATTGAAGGTATCTTGAATTTGCATAGCAGAATAGGATCAATGGCTCACATCTATAACAGCGACTGACAATGATTGTTGATATCTGATTTTTATCTTGGGAAGTGAATCTCAATCTGTCAGAAAGTTTATTTCAGACTTGGCAAAGGTAATGACTCTCTTCATTGTTTGTCTTCCGCATGTTCAAACTTGCAAGTTTTAGGTGTATATTTCCTTTAGCCGATAGCAAGCTCGTCATCGGTTATTTCAAATGCAGCCCTATGGGATTGTATATGATTTCCTGAAATTCTATTGTTAGTTGGCAATTGAATAATTGCATCGTCATTAATCAATACATATCCCGCGGGATGCTCAAATCTGCCTTTAATCTTGATTTTCCTTAAGTCCTGAATCATTATCTCAATTAACACTTCGCCATTAGACTTTTTTCTGATGCCTTTCATCTTGATATCACCATATTCTTCATAGTCTAACTTATCATAAAATACAGAGGAATTAGCGGAGACCTTGCAAGTAATTTGCCTAGTGAATCTCTAACTTCGCTTTCCAAAAGAAGTGGATTATCACCTCTGCCAATCTTGAAACTGAATAATGCCTTTCCATTGAGTGGAATACTGAGGGTGAACCGTCTAGCTTTTCGATTATGTTACTTCCGAGATCTACAATATAGGTGGATGCCGCCGATCTTTCTTCAGCCATTGCAGGAGTAAGCATTGATGTTTTATTAAAGTAATCGAGTGTTGAGCACCTGAACGGATCATCCTTTCATCAATCGTTTTCACCCCCTTGGAAAGAATTATGCTTAATCAGCATCATCAAAAACAGGATGTAGACGCTTTTTGCGGAAACCAATTGTTCTGTTGATTGGTACATACGCAGAGTAGCCAACATGGTTGTGATACTCTTTGGCTAGCCCGTCAGACCACAGATATCACCTGCATTACTATGAAAAATTGAGTATTCAGCTTAGCTCTTCGCATGTAAGAGGGTCATCATATGATACTTATTGACACATTCTGTATGCAGTTACTTATCGACCTATTTTCAGCTTCGAGCTTGACGCCTGCAATCACCGAACGTAAGTGGGGAATATAGACCATTTGAGGATGTATGATATGCATTGTTTCTGAGTAGATATATCTAGCACTAAACTATGTTAATTGCTCCATTTTTTATCGCAAAGCTCTAGCCCATGTTCTACTTTTATACATGCAATGGAGGTTATTCTTGCAGAATAGCTATAACTAGGAATATCAACAATCCGCTTCAGTCAAAGCCTATACCATCATAAAATGTGTGTTAGAAGCGCCGTGTCGCCGACAATCGAGCCATCAAGTGTTGCAACGATGCACTTCTTTACACCATGCTGCATTACTCTTTTGATTATAGGCGAAATGGACTTGTGATATATCTTTTCTCCTGTGGCATAAAGATAAGGATTAAAGGTTGGGGCTACCACGATGTCAAGTATTCCCTTCTCTGCAAAAATAGCTTCCTTTCTTGCCTGAATATACAGCCATACCCGCTCGCCGTTTATCACACTCCCCTTTTTCAAAAATACTGGATGTACATGCCCCATCACTATTCGGTTGACATGTGCCCTAACATTAGAAGGCATGCTGTGCCCATGAACTAAAAGCGTATCATCAAGCGTCATCCCCCTGCTGGTTGTCATGTTGACATTCCGTGGAACCAAATGCCCGATGTTGCCATCATGATTGCCCGGCACAAGGTAGACCTCTGCCTTGGCCGATAGCTGCTTCAAAAATGCTGGGACTGTGTCCCACTCTTGTCTGCTTATTACGCCGACAGTATGCTTGATGTCGCCCAGCAGGATAATGCCATCTGCATGCTCTGAATCGACAAGATCCAATAGTTCAGCAACCATATCCGAGACAAGGCTGCGGCCTACTGTTATCCCCTTTGTCAACAGGTCAGCTTCAAGTCCTATGTGCAAGTCAGATACAGCGACATATTTTCTGCCTTTTTCATCTTCAAGCAAGATTGCAGCATGGGGATGGATGGGTCGCATCTTCACACTTTTTATATACTTCAGATCAGGCAAATAAATTAGTGGTACAGTCTAGGGAAGATGAAATGATTAGCTCTGGCAACGTCAAGCAGATGTTATGCCTACCAAGCGGCAAAAAGTTATGGGTTGTCATAGGCAAAGACAATGAATACTGGACAGATCCTGAACTTGGCTTTTGCTCATGCAAGGACTTCTACTTTGCCACGCTATCAGGGGGACAGGATTGCTACCATTTGAAAAGTGTCAGAAAAGCTATGCAACAAAAGAGATTTACAACCATAGAATTTGACGACAGTTATTATGTCCGTCTATTGCAGGCAATTGCAGATGATAATATAAGCCTGCTAAGCCGTAGTTGATACTTGAGTATTGGGAGTCTCAGGCTGCGTACTATCAGATGTCTGCTGTTGAGTCTGGCGTGCTTCGGGCTTTTCTAATGTTGTTCTTGCTTCGCCTCCTTTTCTTCCGATAGTGCTGTAGTACTCTGCGCCGCGCTCCTGCTTGACGGTTTCACCGCCTCGCTTACCAATCTCGCTGTAAAATTCAGAACCATAACGCTCCTTAACGACCTCACCGCCCCGCCTTCCTGCCTCGCTGAGCCCTCCCCTATCATTTGCCCGTGCCTCTCCACCTGCTTTGGCAACCTTCATTCTTGTATCCGAGTTTGCGGCCGCTAGACCCCTTTTCTGATGAGGTGCGATGCCTCCTTTCCGTGCTACTCGTTGTCTCGT
>JALZFN010000205.1 GCA_030861545.1 Thermoproteota archaeon
TTTAAAACATGCGAATGGTCGATATATTTTTTGTCACTACAAAAAAAACAATAATTCTTAATCTATGCTCTTATTCTATGCGTTCTCAAACCGCATAGTTTTGCATATTTTGGACATTTGATCCAAAAGGCGGTGAAAAGGGCTACTCCAGAAAACCACCGCAAAGACAATATCTTATTTTCAACTATTCCGAAACTGCACGGGCTCGCGATATCCTGACAGATGGTATTAATATGCAAAGGCTTTTCCTGCAACCTTCGAAATGATCATCAATCTCTGCAAGATATGACAAAGACCTCCTGTGTGGAGTTTGAGCTCGCGACTCTATCGCAAAATGAGACCTCAAGATCTTCTATGACTTTTTCAGGCATCACCGCCAAGTTTATTTCTAGCAAGATAAAGCTTTAACCTTTCATCTTCACATGTTGCGATGTGATGTTCTTCGCAAAATCCCTGTAACTGGATGATGGCCTTGTTGCAGGTCGAGTATAGGGCGCCAAAGCTCCGTGGGTTAGGCCTATCATCGTTTATGAAGGCAGCGCAGCGATCTAGTATCAGAGAATACTGCCTGTCCAGGGTGTCCAGCTCCTTATCAGAGAAAGGTCCAAGTAGCGACAAACCCCAATATGGACTCACAAAGGCTAACACACAGATGATTGCTAAGCACAGAGTGGACGTGATAATGAACGCAGGAGATTTTAACGCCCTACCAAAAGCGCGGGTTATTGACTTCTCTTCAGTATTGTATGCGTCAACTTCAACGGTGATTCTGTACACTCTACCTTCAGATTCAAAGACATGTGTCGAAGACCTTTTAGAAAAGGCAAGAGGATTTGACCTATCAAGTCTACTGGCAAGGATACGGTGTAACTTATTTACCTGAAATTCTGCAATCCCAAGCTGTCCTATCGAGTCATCTAGCTGTGGGTCAGTTTCTTTTTCTTCATCCATGATTGTTGACATACCAACCTTTCAAAGACTTGCACCAACTTGTCATACACATCCGAATGTATTATGCATGGATGTGATTATAGTCACAGAGTAACAAAAGGCTTTCTGCCACTTAGTATTCCCGAGCAATAAAGACTCTGCTTGAATAACAAAATTGACCTAGCACGATGGATTGTATGAAATTATCATATGGGGCGAGAATACCTTTACAAATTCTACCAAGACATCTTATGGTACAAATCGAAGTTAAAATCAAGCTAAATGTAGACGAGGGAGAAAGTTGCCACCAGAAAGTAGAGGCGCAGCTTCGAATGCCTTGAAGAAATATCTCTACCTAATCCTTCAGTCCGACAGCTTCCAAATCCTTATCTATTCCTTTGACACATTCAAAACTCGATACTTCGTCAACCTTTATCCACTTGAATTCTGAATGCTCCTTATTATCAATAACAACTTTGTCGGATTTGACTGAAATTAGGAATGGCACAATAATCCACCTTGCCCATTCGTCTACCACTTCAAACGAACGTCCAATTCTGTTGATCGTACCATCCAATGATGTTTCTTCCTTGACTTCTCGGATAATCGCTTCCTCTGCAGATTCACCTTCCCTAATAAATCCCGAAGGTGTTTGCCATTTGTTTGGCGATGTTCTTCTTTGAATATTGCGTTTTAGCAACAATATGCGGTCAGCGTCATCCTCCCGCCTGAGAACACCTATGACAGCCACATAGGTTGCCATTTTGACATCCCTTCCGTTAAGGGCGTTACTGCAGTTTTTAAATATACCCTTACAGGTTCTATCAGCACACAGATTTTTTCATTCAGTTGTATTGTGATCTTGGTAATCTTGGTTATAATCTTGGAGGTAACATAAACAGCAGTAAATTTGGATTTCACCTTAAACGTGGTATGTTGAGCGCACCATCTACCACGAGGGCACACCTTTATATGATGCTTTTGTCTCTAATGATTAGTATCCTAATTATGCGAAGATATGATTATCAAAATAGCAGCGCTTTCATAGTCAGAAGCACTGCTAAAGCCTTTGAAAGTGCATTTGATCAACAATTGCGAAAAAAGGCTGATATTACTGTCGCTCAGTCTCGGGTAATTGGAGTGCTGGCGCTGGTAAAGGACGGAATGACTCAAAAGGAAATTGCAAATAGAATTGGAATTGAAGCTCCTACAATTGTTCCCATGATAGACAAGCTTGAAGAACAGGGCATTTTGATAAGAAGACCTGATCACAATGATCGTAGGAACAACCTGATATTCCTAACTGATAAATCTGAAACAAAATGGGAATTGATAATAGAGTCTGTACTTGAACTGGAGAAGGCTTCTCGTCAGGGAGTTTCAGATGAGGAGCTTGAAATTACTAAGAGGACTCTTCGCAAAATTGCTCAAAATGTTACAGATCTTTATCTAAATTCACCACAACAAATAGAAAACAGAGGAGAAAGTAGTAGCAATACGCTCCAAGTCAGAAAGCAGCAGCTTTTGCATCGTGGAAAGCAGGGCAGCTCCGAGTAGATTTTTTACCTATAAGCGTGATAGAAATTGGAAGAAATAAGAAAAGATAACAAGATATCTGATTCAACTGTCTCAACGGAAAAATCATCATCATCATCAAATATCAAGAAGGTAGACAGAATACCTAGTTCAGCCTGGAAGACCCTTGCGATTCTGAGTTCGATAGCAACACTAGTCATGTACACAGAAACCATGCTGGTGCCATCTCTTCCAAATATCATAAGCGAGTTTAATCTTTCATATAGCATTTCACCTTGGATACTTACAACATATCTGATTGTTGGAGCAGTAATGACACCAATTACGAGCAGCCTAGCAGAGATCCATGGAAAGAGGAAAATACTTCTCATTGTTATGGGGGTGTATGCTGTGGGAGTAACTGTAGGCGGACTGACGACAGACCTCTATAGCTTTATCGCCGCAAGAGGCATGCAGGGTGTGGGTATGTCAATGTTCCCAATTGCATTCAGTGTTATTAGAGAGCAGTTTCCAAAAAGTCGCCTTGCAATTGGTCAAGGTGTCATAACTTCGATGTTTGCTAGTGGCTCAATCTTAGGATTGCTGGTTGGCGCCACTATTGCAGAATATTCAGGATGGAGAACAACATTTCTATCAATTTTGCCATTTGCCATCTTGCTTCCAATAGTAGTATGGAGATTTGCAAGGATAGGGGAAGTGCACTCTGATTGGGCGATGTCGCCTGCGGCGACAACAACCCCCTCATCATCTCCACAACAACATACAAGATCTACCAACAAGGAGAAATCCCTAGATGTATTAGGAGCGGCCACGCTTGCAGCAACCATTACCCTTTTTCTGCTATCTCTGACATTCATCGAAACCACGACGACAGGAAGTAACAGCATACAGTCAATTTCACAATTAGCGATTTTATCT
>JALZFN010000211.1 GCA_030861545.1 Thermoproteota archaeon
AATGCAGATGCAGTGGGACTTTCTGCACTATTAGTATCGACTTCAAAACAAATGCAATACTTCGTCGAGCACGCAAGGCAGAATGGTATGAGTATACCAGTGCTTTGCGGCGGGGCAGCAATTAACAGCAACTATATCAACAGAATTGCAAAGGAGGGTGGCATTTACTCACCTGGTGTATTTTATTGCAAGACTGCGTTCGACGGGTTGAAAGTTATGAACACTCTTGTCTCATCCGATCGTCAGCACTTTGTAAATGAATGGAAGCAAAAGTTGGAGAAATGGGAGGAACGAGTCCAGTCGGGTAAGGAAGTAGAACAATCACAGATCCCTAACAGCAGTATTAAGCCAATAGAGCCACCAATAGCACCTCATATTAACCAGCAGATTAGACTTAAACCATCTCAGATTGACCTAAATGAGGTATGGAAATACATTAACTAGAAATCTCTGTTTGTATTGCAATGGGGGATGAGAGGTAAAGGTGCAAGCAATCAGGACCCTGAAAAATTATTCGGAATGTGGACTGATCGCGTACTGCACGAAAAGTTGTTTGAACCAAGTGCAGTATATGGATTCTACAAGTGCCATAATCTGACATTAGGGCAAAGTGGCACTGGCAAGATTGCAATTGATATACCTGAGGAAAAGCAGGTAGTGTTTGAATTTCCCCGCTCTTCAAAAGAGAAGCATCTTTGCCTCGCAGATTATTTTGGCACGAATGATATTGTTGCTTTGCAAGTGGTGACTGTTGGTAACAAAGTTACGGAAATAATCGAGTCATGGAATAAGCAGGATAGATATACAGATGCCTACTACCTACACGGTCTTGCAGTTGAAACAGCTGAGGCGATGGCGGAGTTGATCAATGCAAAAATCCGAGATGAACTAAAAATAGGAGAAAAACGCGGCCTTCGTTATAGCTGGGGCTATCCAAGCTGTCCTGATGTCTCTCAGCATCATCTCGTATGGAAGATATTAAAGCCTGAAATATCTGGAATAACACTCACAGAAGCAGGACAAATAGTTCCAGATCAATCAACTGCAGCAATAGTGGTACATCATCCAGAAGCAGAATATTTCGTTCTTTAATCATTACTGCCTTACCCTAAGTTCATATTCGCGGACATCTGACGGGTTGTAATATATGCTTCTAAAGGAGGGATGTCCATAATCTGTGGATATTGTTTTAGAACGTTTTTCAGATAGAGCGCTGCCAGCGCGATGATGCATAAATGCATGAGCGTACTTTGAGTGCAATATTACAACTCTGTACAAGGTTGGTTTAGGGACTGAAATAGCAAATATGACAGTAATTGTAAACTAAAAGGACAACGTCATACTAATAATAATTCTCCCTCGAAATTTATTTACTCCAGATTCAAGTTTGGCAGGCTAGCTGATACTCAAGAGTACGTTACTGGGACCGCTTGCTCTCATGAGTTCACGAAAATGGATGCCAGGATTTTGCCCATTTGCAATAACAAGGACTCGTGACAAGATGGTTGAAGATAAACACTTGTAGTAAAGAAGAATAAAAGAACACAAAGAGAAATAAAAACAAAAAAAGAGAGAAAAGGTAATATCTCTCTGCAAATTTCCGGAGTTAGTTCAATCGTTCTGTCTACTTACATGGTCTTAAAGTGTGCTGTGAGCGATCCACCTGACTGGTCGGTGAATGTAGTGTCATAGCATATTCCTGCTTCCTTTGGAGTCTGCCAGTTGTATACGAATTGTCCTGAAGTTGAGTCGTATCTAAGAGTAGTACCTCCAGTCCCACAAACAACCTGTTCGATTGGATCTTCAGTTCTAGGAGTGCAGCTGACTTTGCATAGAATGTTCCTATTGGATTGCCGTTGAAGGTTGTTGTGAACTCTGTCTGCAGCTATGTCAAACTTGAATGGCACGGTTGATCCACCCTAGACCGTGTTTATCGCAGTTGAGCCCATGTCAACTGGTTGATAGAATCCAGTCAAGACCCACTTCTTCACAGTATAGGTGAGTATATGAATCACATAGAGGAGTTGTCTGACGCCAGCGACCTCATATATACGTGAGACAGATCATCTGAGATGTAATAATATGGCTAAACTTGAAGCGAGGAACATCGGCAAGCAATTTCTTGCAATGCAGGGAAATGAAACGAAGCTTATCACTGCGATCAAGAACATAAATCTGACAATAGAGGATGAGCAGTTCGTATGCTTCGTGGGGCCCTCGGGTTGTGGTAAGACAACTTTGCTTAATATTCTGGCGGGGCTTGATAGGCCTACTGAGGGAGAAATAATTCTAAATAATCACCCCGTAACTGAGACTGGACCAGATAGGATTATGGTTTTTCAAGAAAATGCCCTATTTCCTTGGCTCAGGGTATTAGAGAATGTTGAATTCGGGCTTAAAATGGCTGGCATTGAAAAGAAGAAGAGACGAGAACGGGCGATGCATTACCTTGATATGATGCAGCTAAGCAAATTTGCTGAGGCTTACACTTACCAGTTGTCAGGTGGTATGAAGCAGAGGGTTGCAATAGCAAGAGCTCTTGTGATGGATCCCGAAGTCCTCCTGATGGATGAGCCTTTTGCAGCTCTAGATAGTCAGACTCGCGACTTGCTTTTGGTGGAGCTTCAGCTCATATGGGCCAAGACGAAGAAGACAATAGTCTTTATCACCCATAATATACTAGAATCAGTTGTTCTAGGAAACAAAGTCATAGTCTTTACAAGAAGACCTGGAACAATTAAAGATCAGATAGATATAGATTATAAAAGACCTAGGCTACCCGAAGATGAGAGCCTGCAACCTTATTATAGGAAGGTCATAGACTCAATAAAGAGTGAAATTTCGGAGAAGAAAACTGTCAATGACGATCTCAGTACTTAATATCATGCAAAAGTTGAACACCTGACGCAAAGCTATTGGGAGAGGTAAGCAGCACTAGATCTGCAATTTTGGCTGCCTGCAATATAGAATCTACAGGATTTGTTTCATATTCTGACCAGCTGATCCCTATCATGGAAGCTGATTGGCGATTCTTTTCAGATGGGACCATCACTACAGCGGTGACTCTGATGCCATAAGGCTTAGCAAGGTCTGAAATCTCACCCAGGTCGGAAAGCGAAGATATTGACTGAGTTACAAACGAGTGTGGACAAACGTCAAGCTTATTCCTCATTGATTTCGATGGCATATCTTTGACTTTTGCAGGAAATGATAGATCAAGTTTGATATTCTTGTTGTAACCATCCTTCTTGAGCATTCTAACGGCGGTGCTAGGGCTCAGACCTGAATCGCCCAACTTATCGGGTGGCTTGTCGCCCCTTAATATGAGCAAGCTATCCACCCCAATAAGAATAGCATCTGATACAACCTGGCACAAGGAAGGGAAATTGCGATCGCGCACTCTTACGCTGCAGCTTAGTTTTATTTGCGCGTCAATATGTTCTTTGATATACCTGGCTGCAGTGACACTAGATAGTCGCGGAATTCCAAGGACAGAGTCCGTAAGGTGAATCCCACTTACAAGTCCGCAGAGCTGTGAAGCACGATTTATCATATCCTGTATGTTGACCTTTAGCTGTCCGAGATCAAACTTTTCTCCTTTTACTATCTTTGGCGGATTCAGCT
>JALZFN010000224.1 GCA_030861545.1 Thermoproteota archaeon
GATGATGGCGTTGAGGGCATCATCCCAACTTCAATTGCGCCGTCATCTCTGAATATACGCTGCACGTACCCCACTAGTTTGTTCAACTCACCAACAGGCATCCTTTCAGCCCCTATGACATATATCATTGCCCTCTTGACCGTGCTTGCGTCCGGGATGGTGTCATATAACATTGCAAGAGAATCGCGCAGAGACGACTCAGAGCTGTGACTTGCAGTGCTTGTGCACAGCACATTCATAGCTGGTCCTATCATGCCAGCAGAGATTGAGCAGATTATCTCAACTATTGCACTATTTGTTATGGCAAAGCATTCTTGTGGAGACAGCTGTGGATTGTTGTCCAAAAATGCGTCATTATCCATCACTATGGTCGAGTCTGAAGCCTCTCGTACCCTTCTAAACGCTGTGCCGGCATTGAACATGCGGTCCTTTTCGTACCTAAAGGGCATGATTGCTAAAGAGATTACTGCAATAGTGGACTCTTTTGCTATCCTGCACACAACCGGTGTTATTCCGGTACCGGCCCGGCCCCCCATGTTAGAGATGAGGATGACAGTTGAATAGCCCCTCATCGCTGCGGCGATTTCAGATTGATGGGCCTGCACAAAGGACCGTAATTTGTAGCTAGACGGATTAACCCATTCGCCACAACCAACAAAAATTCCAGTACACCTGTCATTGTAGACTAGATCCTTCTTGTCGTTGCTTATCAAAAGGCATTTGCATTCAAGAGCAGCACTTGCTGCTGTTGCAATTTTACTTCCTGCGCCGCCGATGCCCACCAGCAGCATAGGATTCTTGATTGATAGCTCTTCCTCCAACTTTCCCCGAGCTCCCCGCAGACAGTTAGAGATGTCAAGTTAAAAAGTTTTGGTGATTAATCAAAAGTCACGCAAGGTCTAACAAAATTTAGCTGGCTTACAAAATTATATTTGCCTTCAATGAAAACTTGGAAAAATCATAAATTTTGACGCGTACTCTCTCTCCAAGTAAAAGTTCACGGTCAGGAGGCGATATGACAACAGGTTTGTATGCGGAATTTCTTCCCTGGGTAACTTTGCCAATTTCATCAATAACTATTTCACCCTGCCAGTCCCGCCAAATGGAGTTGCGCGCCTTTGAGATTCTCATTGCGTGAGCATGTAGGTATTCAGACCTTTCCTTAGACACTTGAGATCTTATCCTCATGCCTCTCCATCTATATGCTTCTGTGCCAGGCCTGGCACCATAGCGTGAAATATTAATGATATCAGGCTTGGCTCTTTCGACTAAGTCAAGTGTTTGTTTGAAATCATCCTCAGTTTCTGATGGAAATCCCACAATAACGTCAGTAGAAATCGTCATCTCAGGGATCTTGCCTCTAAATGCCTGGACGGCATCCATAAACGTCCTAGCCGTATGACCACGCTTCATCTTTTTCAATATCCTATCGCTTCCGCTCTGCACGGGTATGTGAAGAAACTTGAAAAGTTTATCATTTTCACAGAATAGACTTGCCATTCTCTCCAGCATTCCAGGCAGGTACATGGGGTTCATCATGCCAACTCTTATCTTGAAATCGCCTTTGATGCAGCAGCACGCTTTCAGAAGTTCAACAAGGTCGGTTCCCATGTCTCTTCCATAGCAGCCATTATCGGTTGAGGAAAGCCAGACTTCTTTGCAACCGGCTTCGATGTCAGTTCTAATTTGTCTTACAATATCGCCAATACGGTAGCTCCGGAGCCAACCCTTAGCAATCTTTGTCTGGCAGAAGGTGCATTGGCTCATGCAGCCAGTTGCGATCTCTACTATACTGACTACTGAATTAAGCCTAATCCTTGGGATATTGACCTTGTCAATTAGGGAGTCTTTAAGTGCGACTTGCCTGACTCCTGCAAGGGCCAAGCCTACGGCTTCGGGTGCCTTGTCTATGCAATTGGGCCCTATAAGACTTGCCGAGGAATTCAGCGACTCGACTTTTGCTCTATCTGCTTTTGGCAAGCAACCTGCGACGATAAGTGGCTTGCCTGACTTGGTCATTTTCTTGATCCTGCCCACCATCCGATGCTCAGTCGTATCTTTGACAGAGCAGGTGACAATGAGGTTAACAGCACTTTCGCTTTGTTTGCTCGCGATTTCGTAACCGGCTTCTTTCAAAAGCCCACGTATCATTTCATAATCAGCCATGCTTGCAGAGCAACCATATGCCTCTACCCAGACCTTGTGCTTAGACTTCCTCAGCCTTGGAATCCTTTCTATGATCGGTGGCTTGAGCGTCATATGAGACATTGTAGAAGACATGTAGACCAACTTACTTTAAAAAATCATGCAATATGAGGCTTTTTCTGATTCAATAACTTCCAGCTGAAAGTAAGGCAGTCAAGCAACCTGGAGGTACACATTACGTTCTCGAGTTCGTCTGATCTTTTGCATCAGTATTATAGAGTATTTTTTTTCATTGCTGCTGATGTTGTTGGCGGTTGTGAGTCCAAATTTCAGTTAATACTGCCACATAGGTAGTGAC
>JALZFN010000005.1 GCA_030861545.1 Thermoproteota archaeon
AAACAAGCCTGATTTAATACAGTATATTACCAGATTGATAATAATGGACCGGGTGGGATCTGAACCCACGACCTCAGCTCAGCAGCATTTTCCCGCAGGGTGCCGGCCGTCTCGACGCGAAAAAAGGATTCAAGCCTGTGCTCTTTTCATTCTTTTAAGATAAACCTTGAACTAGGCTCGAGACGAATCTTCGTGTTATTGACCCATCTAAATCCAGCCGGGGATTGAAGATCGTGATATCCATTCCCGCTGCATGATTGGAGGCAGCTATAGTCTTCAAGAGCTCACTTAGCTCAGAGAAGCTTAATCCACCACCAGCTAGGCGATAGTCTACCGCTGGCATGATTGAGTAGTCCAAAACATCAGCATCTAGATGTATCCAGAACCCATCTAGTTCATCATTCACCAGCATTTCAACAGCCCGCGATGCGGCAGCGGTGATCGTCCCCATCTTTCTTATGCGTGTGAGGTCAAATAGATGCATGTTAGTATGACGAACATCTTGGCTTCCATAACTTGCCGCTTGTTCCGTATCACGATAACCGAATACAATAATGTCCTGGTCTCTGACAAGCGGTTTGAGATCGTCAATATCCGTCAGAACGTTTGGACCACGACCCGATACAATTGCAAGATCCATATCGGCAGCTTCTCCAGTGGGAGATGCTTCGGGTTGATAAAAATCAGCATGACCGTCTATAAAGAATAGCCCATACCTCCCCAAGTGGCGTAGCGCCAGAAGGTTTCCTATAAGGATACTGCAATCTCCACCAAGTACCAAAGGGAACTGTTTTTTACGGAGGACAAAAGCGACTGCGTCGGCAAGTTGTAGTGAGAATGCCCTAATCGAGTCTGGATTAAGTAGCAGTGTTGATTTGTCTCGTTTTGAACTATAAGACAAGGGAGAAACTCGTCCTCCATATTCAGCACGTAATTCACTCATCAGACCCGCTGCTTTAAGTGCTCCGGGAAGATCTTCTACTCCAGTCGGTCGCAGTCCTAAGATTGAAGGAGCATCAATAATAGTAAATTGTGCCAAATGTATTTTTCTCCTCTTCTTCAAATTGCATTAAGAATTTCTCCTATCTCCTCAATATGTGTAAGATAATAGACCTCAACATATTGCTTTCTTGTTCTTAATAATAGATACCGCTGCATCCCATTGCCACAGCACTGTTCTTTGAAATGCCGGATATAGGGAGGTCCTGAAGCTTGTATCCTTCAATTTGCCCGACAACTTCCAAGAACAAGTATAATTTAATGTCGCAGTTCCACGACAGGAAGAAGTGGACAGGGTGGGATGATTTGAAGCCACGACCTCATCTGCAGCTTTTTGCGCTGCTCTTTACCTATCAAAAGGGGCAGCAGTTATGAAAAATGAACTGTACTGCTCAAACCCCACCCAGACCATTTTTTCCTTGCAGGTTCGAAACCGTGACTTGTAGAATACCATTGAAATATCTACAATTAAGTATAGGAGGTTAATGAGCACCCATAAGAAAGAGTGTGATACCCCTATTACAGGGGAAGATTCCATAAAGGATGCCACAAATCCTTATCTTTCTCAAAAGGCATCTCGTCGACCATTGTTTCCATGATTCTCATTTCTTCTATGGTGTCTCGGGTCTTTCTTTTATGGTTTACAGGAACAAATGGATAAAACTTGTTCCATTTGTAATCATATATTAGAAAAGAGCTTTTGTTGTCTCTCTCGTTATAAAACTGAAAAACTGCTGCGAGCATTTGGTTTGAAAAACCTCGCTCTACGACCAAGTCTCCAACTGCCGTCAACCCTGCCAAAAGGTCTTCAATCCTTTTTCCATAGAGGACTATCCATAAATAATCTTGGTAATCTGTAATTGTATCATAATGCAGGTCAAAGGCAGACGATTCTTCTCTTTCCATGACATCAAGGAACCTCTTAACTTCCTGCTCCATTTCACGAAAATATTGCCCGCTGTTGGTCTTTATTATTAGTGCACACCTGCCAGTTGTTACAAGCCCAATCTTCGTATCCAAAGTAATGTGGGATGAGGATAGAGAAAAGATAAGGTCTGAATCGTTTACTCTACTCTTGTCATTTGACCATCTTGCTACCCTATCTTTAATTCTATCAAATAGAA
>JALZFN010000052.1 GCA_030861545.1 Thermoproteota archaeon
ATGGCCGTTGATAACCCGCGGCAAGCAGGTAAGCACATGGAGCGATCTGCTTGAATTCAGAGGCTATCCTCAGGAGGTGGTGGCCCACAAATCCACGCTCTTTAACTTCCTTGGTCATGTAGAGCGGTTCCGCAAGTCGCCTATGTTTATCGATCGAAAAGTCACGAGCACATACCTTGGGAACGAAATAAAAAAAATCCGAACTGGCGATATTTTTGTCATTGACATAGCCATGATACCGAGTCTAGAAGTACAGGGTTTTGTAGTAGGAGACGTGATGAAAAGCATTGATGATCTATACTCTGCGCGGCAGAGCGGCAATAGGCCTCAGTACATTCTGATTTTTGTTGACGAGATCAACAGGTTCATCCCACGATCTGGAGACAAGATGTCGGCTGTATCCGAGTATGTTATGAGGACGATAGTAGCCGGCAGATCACGGGGCAATATCCTGTTCTCAGCTCAGCAGTTCAAGAGTACCGTAGACCCAGCGCTGCACGAAGGCACAGGTATGCATATAATGGCCAAGCTCGGCCTATCTGAATTGTCAATGCCCTCCTACTCGATGATAGACGAAAGCACAAAGGCAAATATAGTGAGGCTCAATAAGGGTGAGCTTGTGATGGTGCATCCCGCATTTCGTCACCCTATCAAGATCGTATTTCCAAACGCGGAATTCAAGAGCAGCTAGCCTTCCATCAGGAACTTGTCCGTGTTCTTGCGAACGAGAGGTATTATCTTTTCCACTATTACGTCGTGCACGCTTTTATCTGCCTCCACATCAAATGATAGCAACAGCACATAATAGAGGCGACTATTCTCATCAGCAATTGGAATAGTCGCCCTTATGAGCTTGGCATAGTTTGACATGGCATAATTGATCTTGCCGAGTAGATACTCCCACCTAAGGCGAGTATACTGGCGTGTCGCGGCAGTGATCGCGTATTGCGCTCTCTCCTCCGGATTGAGCAGCGGCTTGAGACCTTTCCGTTCAGCCGTGGCCACAAGGTGCCCGTCTCCGTCTGCAATGCCGGCAAATCTTATTGCCTTGTCAAGCGTAATGACGTTATCGCAAAATTGCTGAAAGAATGGCTTCATTCAATCCATTTTCAAAGGTTGAGTATATTTGATTTTCGTACAGATGTAAGCAAATGCTTAAATGGGCTACAGGAAGACCTCTGTGTGCGTTGTCTGCGCAGGAAGTTGCAATGCTAGAGGATCGCAGGAACTCGCTTTTAAATAGGCGTGAAGTAAGAGCAATATTCAAAGGCGCCGCAGGAAAAATCAATAGAATCGAGGCCGCTGAGGAAATAGCAAACCAACTTAGTGTAAATAAAAGCCTGGTTGTTCCGATAAATCTCCGATGTCAAACTGGCATGATCGATGTTCATGCTGTATTCTATGTCTATGACGATCAAAACGAGGCTGCTAGGCAGCTACCCCGTTACAGGCTGCTAAGGACACTTTCAAGGGAGGAGAGAAAAAGGATACTAGATGAAGAAAAGGCTGCCAAGCTCAAATCTAAGCAAGAAGCTGCTGCTGCAAAGAGCGGTGCTGCCGCAGGTGGTAAGAGATAATGGTAGACAAAAAGAGCACAGGCAAAGGCGAGGTCAGAGTCTACTCATTCTACAGCATACAAGGTGACAAGGTGACAAGGTCCAAGCGCGACTGCCCCCGGTGTGGCAAGGGGACATTCATGGCAGAGCACAAAGACAGGTTTACTTGTGGGAAATGCGGCTTTACTGAGTTTACTCATAAGGAAAGTGCCAAGAAGGCCAAAAAGTAAAGGATTAGTGAGCAATAGCCTTTATTTCTTTTTGGATCGTCTGCGCAATTGAGGGCACAAGTAGAGGGTAAAATGATTCTATATACCATTTGCTCTTGGCAAGACGCTTGATATTGTTTGTGTCTCCGACGCTTATGTATCCTTCGAGAAATTCCTTTGCAATTGTAGCTGCCGTCATCTTGTTGTGAGTGCTCTTTGCGCCCCAGCCGATGAACTGCGCGATATCCCATGCTGGGTCGCCGGCCTCAAACATAAACTGGTCAACACCGGTAAAGTATAGATCCTTACCGCTGACAATGATATTTTTAGGCTTGATATTGCCAAATGTTGCGCCGGCTCCATGCACTTTTGCAATCTGTGCTCCGGCTTCATTGATCAAATCGGTATCGCTACCCCTGCCTCTTATGCTCTTCATTATTACATCAGCAAGTGTTACTCCTTCAAGAAATCGTGTGACCAGGAGTTTCTTATCAAGAACAACTGCCTCAATTACAGGTGTATGCAGACCGAGACTGCGCATATAACGCATTGCTTTATATTCGCAGCCAAGCCGGAAAAGCGGATCCATTCTGAATCTCTTTACTGATTCAGTCCATAGGCCCAGGATAGCCCACTTTACAGCTTTTGATTTTGCAATCTCTTTAACTGCAATTTTGTAGTCTACTGAACCACAGTTTATCACGTACATCGTGGTTCTGCTATTCATGCTGCCAAGTCTCATTTTTTTTGAGATCGAGTATCTGCCAAACTCACCAGCGAGATCGTCAAGCCAATTCTTGCCATCAACTATCAGTCGGCCTTCCGGCAGTCTCCAGTATGTTCTCCTGGGAGATAACATAAATTCTGGCAGTTTCATAGTCTGCCTTGCTCGACGTCTGATTTTGGATTCGGCTTCATTGACAGCAAAATGGATAACTCTTCTTCCAGCATATGTGTGTACAAGATATGAGCTGAACTGTTGCAGCCTTTTTGTGAGCTTTAGACGCATCATTTTTTTTTCTAAAAATATGTGCTTTTCTGATAGCTGCAAAAGACCATCCTGCCTTGCGGCGAAGAGTTCTGTATCGTCTGCAGTAATGTCTGCCAGTACTCTACGGTATGTTTCAAGAGCAAATTCTACGTTATGCTTGCTGGTAGTGTACGTCTTGTAATAGCTATACGCTGCGCTCGGATGCATCGACATCCTATGCTTTATCTTCGAAAACGCTACAAATTCTAGTGGAAAGGTTATTTCAGTGCTGAGCGTGCCGATCGATTCCACTATATTGTGCACTTCTTCCAAGATAACGCGTCGCTTGTAAGTTCTCTCGATCATGGCAAAAAACTCTGCATTGACAACCGGTTCATAAATATGGAGCAGACGACCTACGACAAATTCCCCAAGGAAAGCGCTCTTGGCATCACGTTGCAGGGCGTCGCGGTCGACTGCAAGCGCTGATACCTTCATGCCGGATTCTCTAAAATAGGCGTATTTGACCAAGTATGGGTAATTCTGCAGAACGACAAGCAGATCTATATCACTGTCCGGCCGATTGTATCCGGCGACCTTTGAACCGTATACACACGTTGCAACTATTTCACGGCCCTTTGCAACTTTGCTAACACATTTATTGATAACTTTGAGTTCTTGTGGCGAAATGCTAGACATAGCTAGATTTCTTCTTTTTTCTGAGCTTCACGTTTTCAATTTCAGCTAATTTATCTTTTACATCCTGCTCGACTTCCAAATGGGTCATAGCCTCTATAGGAATTTTTATCACATTTGCATCTAGGGCCATCTTTGTTGTTGGGAGGCCTTTATTCATCCACCTGCTGATTACCTTATCTTCCAACTTCAGATCTCTAAACCCCTCCGGGAACCGGCTAGTGATGTGCTTCACCAGATTGGGGTCGGACTTAAAGACCGCGCGCTCTTCAAGCAGCTTACTAGCGTCTGCGTACGTTCCTTCAAAAAGTGTGCCGGACACTTCGTCTGATATCACTTTCATATTAACTACTCTGTTTA
>JALZFN010000056.1 GCA_030861545.1 Thermoproteota archaeon
GAAATGCTTCCAACCAACAAATAGAAGACTATACAAAGAGTATAGGAGCAAAGGGTATGCACAAACTCTTTATGAAATTGATTTTCAAATATCTACTTAGAAAGGGCGCATATACTAAAGATGAATTTGTAAACCTAATTTCCAAAACAGTATTTAAAGAGTATGATATCAAAGAGGAAGGGATGGGTTTCTATATTTATCTTAGAAAGTGAGCTTTTCTACTTTAGAAAGGCCGCGTTACGGGTTTTCCCATAACCACTAAAACGAGCCTGATTCAATGTTGTAACTGCTCAGAATAGTAAAAATAGACCAATTGGAATTTGAACCGACGATCTTAATTTCCTTAGCTCTGCAGACATCAGAAATACTCGGTGATATGAGAAAAATAATATGAGAGGAAGAAAGGAAAACAGCGCTTTCACTATAAAACGATCTTTCCTGCCTAACGACATTTGGATAATTGTCGCCATGTGTATTTAATTACTATAAGTAGTAGAAGAAAAAGCCTAGATTTTCAATATTGTATCATGTCTAATGAACAAGGAGTCTTGATGTTGGAAAAACTGCTTGTGCTCAAACAGCGACATTTTGTATGGGCAGACGAGGGAGCCATTGAATGGTTTTGTATGCCACCAGCGCTCCAGCGAAAGGCACTGGTTGAAATACTTGTTCTCGTAAAGCCAGCCACCAGCGCTCCCCACGATCCGAACATGCTGATCTGACCTATCACTTGTCTTTTGTTTAACGATCTGCATAAGTTCCTCAAATGGTTCAAAGTTATTGTCAATTGCAGAACAACAAAATGGCTTGAAGTCCACCAGCAGAAGATTTCCTTCTTTTATGTTGTCTTCATAATTTCTAATTCTTTTTGATAGCTCTGCCATCGCTATATCTGCATCTTTCTCGATGTAGGTGTAAATGCAAAGCTGATTCTTTGAAAGTCCTGCATTGATGTATTCTGAAATGATATCGCTGTAATTGGATTGGTCTGCGTTTTTGTCAGAATATAGAATGACCATGTGTTCATAATCCGATGGGTCAGTCAAGCTGCTGTACTCAGACAGCACTTCCTTTACTGATGCCAGTATTCTATCCAGTTTTGCAGGTTTTGGAACTATAAGAGCGGATTCTTTCTTGGTAATATGAGCCTTCTCGGTAGAGGCAGGGTAGAGTAATGGGATCAATTCCTTCTCCATCTGATCCTTAGTTACCTCATAAGCAGTTGTAAATAGTAACCTTGTTTTTGGGCTCAATTCTTTGAGTCGTTTTGCAAGCTCAAAGCCCGACATATCTCCCATTTTCATATCAGTCATAAGTAGGTCATATTGTGATGTATTTGCCTTGAAATGTTCTAATGCATCATACGGATTGGAGAAGGCTCTAACTGTGTACCCCTCTTTCTCTAATACTCTTCTAAAAATTAACATGATGTCATTGTCATCTTCAACCAGCAGCACCTTTGCCATTTATTGCAAACTGATTTTGATAGTCCTCTTATGTTATTAAATGTCACAAATATTTCCTTATAATAAACTACTCTAAGTATAATATAGAATAACCGGTTTTCAGATTATATAGTACTAATAAGCCGTGTTTGTATCTCGAAGCGGCGGCATTGACACAACTAACAAAAATCATAACGATAACTGTTCAGAAAGTGTCAAGAAAACAATTACACTGGAAAATAAATAGCAACACCTAACTTGATGTCAAGAGTATACTAACTGGGGAATAGACTTTACTTAAAAATGAGGGGATTGCTAGATGAGATCGTTAGTACGCAAAGCAGCACATTAGAAAATATGGTGACTAACGCTTGCCAGAAGAAGTTAAGAGCTGGAGAACTAAGAAAAGAGGAAGAAATGGAAGCCGCTTTGTGCCGCTCCTGTACAGGACCGACGGCAGCACAGTAGCTCCCTTTCCTCCTCTTATTCCTTGAGCGGTTCATTCATCAGAGTCCGTTCATCCGTTCGAATGCCCTTCTTTTCCTATATTTTATGTGCTACTAGACGAGAGCAGCAATTTTCTTTAGGTGGATTTTGCTTTTACACATTGCGAAGGAGAAACAATGCTCCTTTTTATGTAAGCTGAATATATATCAAAATGATGACGTTAACAACCCCCAAAGAACAAAAACAATCACAATGGAGTACTCGCAGAGCGTTAAATAGTCAAGCTTCAAACTCCAAACGGATAGAAGAGTCATCGTTATTAATCCAACTGCTAAATGCAATATATGAGAACCCAGACAAAACTGTGCCGACCGCTGAGCTGCTTCGCAAGCTCAATATGTCTAACCAAGTACACAAACTTATCCAGCTAGCCAAGAAAAGGGGCTACATCATTAGGTATAGGGAAAAAAGGGATTATCGCGGGACAAGGAAAAGTTCCTGCATCATGAACAAACTCACAGTAGCAGGAGAGGGCTTCTTATTATCCCACTGCTGTCGTGGATAGAAGTCTATTGACCCACTCTGCATGCTCTTAACTAAGGAAACCGTTAGTCCCAAGCTTGAGACCCAAGCTTGGGAATCGTCTAGGTATTCTTATAGATAGATCACATGTTATTGGCCAAGATGATTAGCCAAAGAATTGTGTATGCATTCGTAGTCGCAGCGATAGCCGGTATTTCATCCATTGCGATCGCAATGAGCCTCTTTGTACCATTTTCATCAGTACAACATGAAGCAATGGCGCAGCAAAATGAAACCACGGCTACGACGACAACAGCGAATCAGTCAACGACGCCGACAGCTTCAAACAATAAGAACTTCACTCTCTATAACACAGAGGTAGAGGGATTAGACGAGACGTACATCTACACTCTTCCTGTAATAGTAGCAAATAGCGGCGATAGTGTGACAGTAAGCCTCCACAATGTACCAGAGTCAGGCTCAGGAGGATCTACTGAAGGCGGAGCTGAAGATTCAACAGAAGGATCTACTGAAGGCGGGGAGACAGAAGGCGGAGCTGAAAATGCAACGGAAGGAAGACATTCATTTACAATTGATGCCCAGCCATATAGCGTGGATATAGATACTGCAGGAGGCGAAATTGGAAATGCAACATTTACAGCAGATCAAGAAGGGATCTTCCAATACCACTGCAAGTACCATCCTCTGACTATGACTGGACAGCTCGTGGTGCTTCCCCCATCACTGCCAGCACCATCATCCTCCCAGCCAGCAACGTGATGACATCCTACGTTGAACAAAAGAAAAATAGAAAAATAATTGTAGTGAAAGAAAATAAAGTCTATCACGGTTACCATCCTTTTCTTTTTTTCATTTTTTAGGTTATAGAGACAATAGACGCAGGGCATAAATACAAATATACTTTTTGCCAAAAATCTTTTTGACAGCCGTCTACGTCTTTTCTCTTTGAACAATGACTTTGCGGAGCCTTGCAAAGTGGAAAATGGCTGTACCAATAAGTGCTGCCTGCAAGACATAACCACCAATTATTAGCAATATAGCATTGACTGGTTTTGAGAATGTTGTCATAATCTCGATGTGAGGCGATGCAAGCGAATTTCCCACTATTACAATGATAGCAATTGGTATGCAGGCATAGAGCGCAAATTTTGCAAGTTGTACCCCCTTACAGTGAACTTGCCACCAAAAAGAATAACAACAGCAAGGGTAATGAATGATAGCTCGAGCGCTATAGCTCTATCCAAGAATTTCGGATCGCCAAAAGGGATCGCGATTGCTCCCACTACACTTATTCCCACAAGCACCATGACAACGGCATTATGGGACATTACAATTTCAATTGCCAAAATTTCAATAAAGGTTTTTTTGTTACAGGGCTCTATTCTTG
>JALZFN010000065.1 GCA_030861545.1 Thermoproteota archaeon
CGGTATATAGTGCGCCTGCATCACCAATTATTATGATTACTGTTTCTGTCACGGTTCTATGTTAGTTGTATTGTCATGGGTTATCTTCCATACTACTCCTGTGTTGGCATAAGCCCATGGCATGGCAGGGATTGTTGCAAATGGATAAAGCCCAGAGCTTGTTTGGTTATTTACTGGCACGTTTGTTCTGACTTCTGTCTTGCCTATGCTAACAACATAAAGTGAGTCTCCTTGTAGGTCGAATTTTACTCCCACGGGCCTAAATGATTTGTCAATGGAATTCAAAGACAAGAAGTCAGTGTGATTTCCGGTATTGGGATCTAGCATTACAATCTTTTGACCTACAATGCTAGGCTGAAAACCTGGCATCGATTGAGTTAGCTGAGCAAATGGATGAATTAATGGTGCCATTGTTCCAAACTCACCGATAAAGGCATTTCCTTTAAAACCAAAATCAGTGCTATTTGAAACAGCCACCTGTGTCACTGCGACCCCCTCTTCTAAGAGGGTTAATGGCTTCTCAACAGGCGGATGGTTCTGGAGCAGGAATTGTACAGGCTTGTTATCAGCCCTTGCACTTTCAGACACAAACTTGTTATCTGTTACTGGTTCTCCATTTCCGACATAGTCAGGCCATCCCAAGAAGGTGTATGAGGAATTTGAGAGGTCTAGAGAATAGACTTTATCAGTATCGTTCCCCACTCTTCTACTACCCCTCTCATCGACACCGTTATTAGTTACAATCAGCTTTTTTCCATCATCTGTTAATGCTACCCCGTATGGATTTCTAAGCCCCCATGCAACCACCTGCAAATCAGTTCCATTTGCATTTGAGCTTATGATGGACCCGCTGCACTTTATATCACTCTTGATCACCTGTCCTTGTGTCGTAGTATTGTTAAAAGGAACAAAAGCTCCGGTCGTTGCCAGATCCGTTAGATTCTGGGGTGTCAGTGGGTTTGATGAGTTAAAGTTCTGCCCAGTTAATGTGATATCTTGACACGGTATATCATGAAGCTCTGGAGAGGTCTTCAGCCATCCATATGCATAGCTATCCTCTCCTGCAACACCTGTATTTGTTACAGTGCCTTGTCCAAAGTAGAATCGTCCATCAGAACCAATTGCTATCTGGTTGTTATGATGATCGCCCATGCTAGGCAATCCAACAATCAAATCCTTGATATGACCGCGACCATCTACTGCAGAAATTATACCTCTATGGGATACATAGAGCACACCATTATGCTTGTTAAACTCAATGTCTGTAATTGGTCCATTTAATCCCCTATCAACTAGTACTGCGGTACTGTTATGGATAAGATCAACTTTGAGAATACGTGGGATGGGTCTGAATTCTCCATAAGAGTAGCCAGATTCTGCTACATACATTGTCCCATTATCATCGAATGTGACAGTGCTTGGTAATGTCAAATTCCATAGTACGGGCTCTATTTTGTATCCAGAAGGCAGATTGAAAATGTCTGTAGAAGGTTTCGGGCTAGAATTAATTTGACCAATTACGAGGGGCTCAGGAGGTGCGACAGCTCCTTGTGCAAAGGCTGGGGGATTGGATAAGAAGACTAGAGGAGCAAGGGCATTAGATAATCCGGACAGAAGGACCAAAACCGTTATGGCTAAAGTATATGAGAGTGCACCGACTCTAATTTGATAAAATTTTTTATGATCAATTTCCTTTATACCCCAACCAAACAAATGCATCTTTTTGTTCTCTGACAGAACAAGATGTTATATCTGCTTTAAAGGCAACTTATCTTGGTTAGGGAAGAGAAAGAAATTAAAAGAATCAATTACTTTCTGTTGATGCTTCATTATGACAACACGACCTAGTTTTTCTAAATGTATCAAACTTCTTACAGATACAAATGAATAGACCACTCAGCAGATTTTCAGAATAAAGATAACTTACGCATAATACATATTTTCGAAGACCAGGCCCTTCATCTAAAAACTGCAAGCTGGGGCATTCTCTACTTTGCGGATACCATAAAGAGTTACCAGCGAACTACCAATCAACAATGGAATACTAATTCCTAAAAATAGGGTGTAAAAGGCAACAGTAAAGGCAGCTATAGAAGGTGCTAAGGATCCAGCCAAGACCGCAAAAATGTAAAATGACGCACAAGTAGGGCATACAGCAAACAATGCTAATGTAGCGCCAGCAAAATTAACCAAAGAGTAGCGTCCAGATTTTGTGACAGACCCTTCTCTGTGTTTTTTTACCGCATAAACTGTTAAAACGCCATTGAAGCCAACGAGAGCTGATATTATTACAATGACAAGCAAGTTGAATGGTACAATAAGTAGACCAACATTATCTGTAACGTAGATTGCAAGCGCAGGTACATAGCCTGTTGGCCCATAAGACATCACTATAATTGAAGGAATATCAACGCCATACTCTGCTGTAAAGCCTTTCTGATGAAAGATCAGTAACCCTGAGATAAATCCATACACAATCGCATAGCAAGCGCCAATTGCCCAAAAGTATTTGTAGTATCGTCCATTGGTCATTATTGCAATTGCTATTCTAAATATTGAAACAAGAGCTAAAAGTAAAGGCGATCTAGTATTCTTCTCGGCGTCTGAGAGTGGTGATAGTGATGTTGTTGATGTTGTTTTCTTATAAAGACGAAAAATTAATGCATGAACACCATAGCCCACAGTTACCAACCCAAATACAAATAATCCATAGAAAGCGTAAGCTGTAGCCTCGATTTGCTTTAATTTGTCTTGCGAAATGGTAGTTGGCAACAACAACGGATAAAGAAAAATATCCAGCGTAAGAACAAACACACCTAGAAAAATGGTAACGAGAAATCTTCCCATATTGCTGCGCAATAAGTAACTATCTTGCATTACTACTATTGTCTTTCCTCATTATCACATTGATCATTCTTGATGATTTCCTAACATAATTAAGAAAGCAATATTAATAATCTTTAGTTGTATTTCAGTTACCAGATAGGGTTCAATAAGTTACTATAATTATCCATATTAGCCCATTAGTGCGGGTAAGGACAATGCAGAAGAAGAGGAGCTATTTTGGACAAATTAATCTCTTGCATGTTGCAACTGGCGGGTCGATGGTGATACTTGTCATGAGTCTTTTGTCGTATTCAGGCGCATTAAATGTACTGCAAGTTGCAAGTAACAATAGTTTTAATCCTTCTATGTCGATGGTTGATCATTCTCAACATGCTCTAGGGCAGCCTGCAAGCGATTATCCTATACCTGATTCTGGGAGGATGTTTTCTAATGATACCGCAAGGATAGAGAGATTTGTTGCAGATCCGTATGTACTGGATATGGTTCAAACTCCAAAGCAGGTGGAAGCTGGCAAGCCTGTCCTTTTCATTTTTAATTTGTTTGAGAAATCTACCAATACATGGCTATGGCATGACGATATGCGATTTCAAATTACTGATTCAAAGGGACACACTCAAGTAGTATTACCTAACTTGCATGGACATGGAAGTGTTATACAAATTGAATATACATTTCCCACACAGGGCAAGTATTTAGTCGATCTTATAATTGGGCAACAAACAGGATCGCCCAATTTTATGATCGAGCCAAAAGTAATTAGAGAAATAAAGTATGATGTAGATGTAAAGGAAGCAACATCGTCTGCAAATCAAGGGAATTCCTCACCACCAGGAGACATAAGAGATATCTCAATGAAGGTGGAATCTTGGAAGTTTACTCCAAATCTTATCGAGGTAAACAAAGGCGATCTAGTGAGGCTTCATTTTGTGACTGCGCAGGACGAGGTAGAGCTATATAATGGCCATGGCTTTGGCATTGAAAAATATGGTGTCAATGTATTTTTGCTCAAGGGAACCAACCAAACTGTAGAGTTCATAGCAGACAAGCCTGGTACGTACACGTTCAGGTGCACATCTTTTTGCTCCTCACCAGAGGCTGCAATTGAGAATCATTTTAACATGGTAGGCACTCTTGTAGTTAATGATGTGAACCAAAGCAGCGGCAACAATACTGGAGGAGGACTCACTAATTTAACAGGTAGCACAATAGCAAATAATGGACAAGCTGTACTCCCAACAACTATGCAAGGTTCAACTACGATAATAGGAAATGTCACCATTCCAAACACAAATGGCACTGCCACAACTTCAGTTTCAAATGCAACTGGAACAAATGCCACAGGAATTCATCCAAGTGTTTTAGCTGAAAATCTAACTTCTGCTAATGCATTTACCAAAGAAAATATAACTGCGCCAGTCCCACCTACAGGAATATCTACAGAAGCTGAAAGAGGCATTCCTCCGCTAATAAATGCCACCAACAAGTGATTATCGTTCGCTAAAAAACACATTTGGCACAATTCTATGACAATAATAAAAAGAGTCGCCAAGCGCAGTCAAAGAGGTTATATTTTATCTGTGTTAATGAGGATGGCCTCAATTCTTTTCTTCTTCTTTTTTTCCCGCCTCACCAGGAGAGCTGAGTTTTTTTCCGTTATTTTGCAAGTGCTCTACTACAAGCATACTTGCTTCTTTTCCAACTACCTTTACCTTGTCACCTTTATTGATCTCTTCTCCATCTCTGCTGCTTTTGGCCTTCCAGTATTCGCCGCCAACAATAACAAAACCTGTCCTACTTCTGGAAATAGAGTCAATAGCAACTCCTTCTTGACTCATAGAAACAAATTGTTGAGGCTTCCTCTTTTTTACCTTCCATACTTTGTATATTATCAGTCCCATAAGACCGGCAAATGGAGCTATTGTTATGAAAGAAAGAGTTGCCAGGTTTCTAAGATGCTGTTCTGTGACTAGCTGCGGCTGCACAGGTTGGGTAATCATAAATGCAGTGCCAATAGCTACTACTGCAATGCCGCCTATGCCTATTGCTCCAAAACCGGGGCTATACAGCTCATAGGCTACTAGCCCAATTCCTATTGCCAAAAGAGCAAAAGCTCCCCAGTTTATGTCAAGTCCTTGACCTAGCAGTCCCAAGATTATTAGAACTGCTCCAGCTATTTCAACTCCAAAGCCAGGCACTGTTATGCCATAAATCAGCACAAAAAATCCCACAGTCAGGAGGGTTGTGGCAATTAAAGGGTTAGAAAGAAAATTGATCAATTGTATGCGCAAGCCTGATTCATGATTTATTATCTGCGCATTTGCGGTATGCAATACTTTCTCTCCATTAAAAGTAACAACAGTGATGCCATCTGCTTTAGTGAGTAGCTGTTCGGGATTTACTGCTATTGCATCTATCACGTTTCTTTGCAAAGCTTTTTCTGGCGTTAGGTTATCATTATGAGTTACAAATCTAGCAGCTTGAGTCGCATTTCGCTTATGAAGATCTGCTAAAGAAATAGCCTTTTCTGCCACAGCATTTACTACCTTTGTATCATTGACTGGCTCTGTGCCTACCACAGGTTGAGCTGAGCCTATCGTAGTAACAGGAGCCATAGCAGCATAGTCTGTTGCAAGAAGTATGATAGTGCCAGCAGACCATGCGCTC
>JALZFN010000068.1 GCA_030861545.1 Thermoproteota archaeon
GAAAAAGTTAAGTTCATCAGAATTGAGCAGTCTGACTTTCCGGTCAAAAATAGACCCATACACATGATGAATGTCGCCTGGCTTAATGCCAAGACAATGAATGTGAACATGCCAAAAATTGCTCAAGCAATAGACAACATCATGTCGATTCACAGGAATGAAAAGGGTATAATTCATACTACTTCCTATTCGCAGCTTCGGTTTATCAAGGATAACATCGGTAAAGAAAATGCAAGCAGACTAGTAGAAACAGGTTCAACCCTTAACAGAAGTGATGTACTGAAAAACCACTATATGAGCAGCAAGCCCACAGTTTTAATTTCTCCATCATTACATCTTGGGGTGGACCTAAAAGACGATCTATCCAGGTTTCAGGTGGTAGTCAAGGTGCCTTACCCTGACCTGACAGATAAGAAGATCGCTGCTAAAAAGGATCGTGACCCAAAGTGGTATACCTGGAACACAGTACTTCGACTGGTCCAGGCTTATGGCAGAAGCGTTAGAAGCCCAGATGATCATGCTACGACTTACATCTTAGATAGCAGCGCATCTTACCTTCTTAACAGTGCGCGGGACTTGATGCCCAAGTGGTTTAAAGAAGCGATCGTGCAAGCGTAGTACATTTTTATGGCAAGCTTGGCCCAGAAGAGCAGGCAATTTGCCCATTGACAAAACATCTGCTTCTGAGGGGACTGAACGCTATATCATGTTTGGCATCAGTTCAAGTATAGTAGCGACTCTGATACTTATCGCTCCCATTCTTTATACGATTGTGGCGTATCCTGGCACATTTACACTTTCTTGGAATGAGGGCAGGGGAGGTTTCTTATTTGCCATGGCATTTATTGCGGCCGAACTTGTTGGGCTAAAATACCCTCTGAACAAGACAAGGTTTCTCATTGTTACTGGCATGGCGGCCCTCACAATTGCGTATTTCGTAGCACTGCCCTATGGATTGAGTAGCTACATCAGAAATGGAAGTGATGTGTACGATGTCTCGCTGTTGGACAGCTGGATGTGGATGTGGGACTTCATAGTTATGACCATCTACGTGGTAGGGGCCCTGGTGTTACTCTTTGGCAAGAAGTGGCACAAAATAGCAGCAGCCGGAGCCATATATCTGGCAGGAACCACAGTTATCCTTGCACTTGATGCATTTTTTCCGTTTGATTCACTTGGGCCTCTTCAGTTGGTGGTGCCCGTATATCTGCAAATTGATCAAGCTGTCATTAATTTTATAGATAAAGCTATTATGAATCTCGGCCCGGAGGCGGCGGTGGATAGGTCTACAAACCCCGCGGTTGCAAATGGAAACCTTCTCATAATAAATGGTCTTCATGGTCCTTTTGCGCTGCAGGTCTTCTGGCCGTCTGCCGGTGTACACAGTATCATAATCTACACGCTTGTCATGCTCGCGTTACTTCTTAAGATGAATATCTCGCTAGGCCGGAAGCTAATCTACTTTGCAGTCGGAACTTTTGGCACAGTAGCCGTAAATGTGGTCAGGATAATCTCACTTTCATTATATGCCCTAGTAGTTACGACAAACGTCCAAGAGTGGGAGGCATTTCATTCTGTCGCTGGAGAGATTATGTTTCTCCCATGGCTTGGCGTCTACCTTGGAATAGTCATCTATGTCGAAAACAAGCGTCTACGTAGGCTGCAAGCTGGATCAGCCAACGCATCGCCATTTAACCGGTCCAGTTCATAAAATCAAATATAGTGTTTTGACCGGTAGTATTCTGCAGATCTGACAGCACTACCCCTAGCCTTCTTACCTTTATGGATCCACCCTCTTTCATCGCTTCATCCAAGATTGATTTGGCCACAGACTGCAGCGAATCAAAATTGCTGGAATGCACCTTTAGACTTCTTGACCTGCTTATCCTGTCTAGGTTGTTCAGAATCAAAAGTACCCCTACGGTTCTAAATGACATCTTTTTCTGGGAAGCCTTGTTGAAGATTGACCTACAGAGCATGTAAAGATCCTCGTTCATCTCGGCGCTGCTAGTAGCGTTACTCTTAAGCGTAGCAATCCGCATTATAGTGTGTGTCTGATCAGATTCTATAACTGAGTCATCGTCGCCGCCGTTTGCTGCATTGTACATATACGTAGCTGTCTTTTTGCCAAAATGTTCAATGAGCATGAATAGGTCGAACTTGGCAAGGTCACCGATTGTTGTAATTCCAAGCTCATGGAGGCTATCTCTTGTCTTCGGACCAATGCCCGGTATTTTGTCCACTTCCATGTTTGTAATGTATTTGACTGCATTCTTCGGCTCAATCACAGTGAGGCTGTCAGGCTTGGTTATATCAGATGCGATCT
>JALZFN010000074.1 GCA_030861545.1 Thermoproteota archaeon
CTCTTGCTAGCTTGGTAGATGGATTCGTGCAAAGGGCAAAAGAGAGCAAGCAGGTCCCTATGCCAATGTACACGCATTTACAACAGGCACAAATAGGCACATTCTCGCATTTCCTGCTCTCGTACGCCTATGCCCTCATGCGTGATATGGAGCGACTCTATCTGGTGTATCATAGAATAAATCAGTCGCCACTCGGAGCAGGCGCTATAGGAGGCTCCTCTATCCCTATTGACAGAAAGAGAACCGCAATGCTTCTTGGCTTTGACAGTATAATACGGAATTCTATTGACGCGACCAGCTCACGCGATGCTTTCTTAGAATACGCTTCAACGCTTGCAATACTGACAAGTACGCTTGGAAGGGTCGCAGAGGATTTCATTATCTGGGCAACTACCGAATTTGGCTACATTGAGCTCGCTGAACAATATAGTTCAACGTCAAGTGCAATGCCACAAAAGAAGAACCCTGATCCGCTCGAGTTGACAAGAGCAAAGGCAGCAATCATCAGCAGCAACCTCATATCAATATTTGGCATAGTCAAGGCTCTGCCGTCCGGCTATAGTCGAGACTTACAGGAAATCAAGCCGCCATTGCTCGGAGCTTCTGCTACCACCTTTAAGATAATCAAGGTAATGGACGCCATAGTAAGATCGCTGCAAATAAACAAGGAACGCATGCAGCAGGCAGCAACTATGAGCTATGCAATTTCGCTCGACATAGCAGAGCAGCTGGTGATGCAAAAGAAGGTACCTTTCAGGACCGCTCACAGAATAGTTGGAGCACTAGTAGGAAAGGTTGCTAGCAAGGGCAATTTGCCTCTTGCTAAGCTGGAATTTGCAGACGCTGCTTCTGTCCTGAAAACCTATAAAGTGAATATCAAGCCAGACGAACTAATGACAATAATCTATGAAATGACACCGGTCAAATCGCTTGAAGCTCGAAAATCATCAGGATCGCCCAACCCGTTAGAGCAAGAAGAGATGATAAAATCGATATCTGAAGGGGTACACAATTATTGCTCTGGAATCCAAAAGCGAACGCAGATGGTCGAACACTTATTCGAAAATCTTGAGAAGACAGTGAAAAATTACATCGAATCGTAACTGTTATCACACCTTAATGTAATGATTGACCCGAAATACGGCGGCCTTTTGCCCTCCTGATGCCGTTTAGAGGAGGAAAACGAAGAGGAATTCGCCGTTTGAGTTGCGATAAGGTTTATATTCTATCCAAAAGCAGTTAAATATCGCATTAAATGTCGCTAAAATCAGACGACCCTAACTACTATGCGCACGAATACAATTGGAGAGGGGAAAGTGAGTCAGGTAGAACGATAAGAATCCTTGATAGCACCCTAAGAGAAGGAGAGCAGCACCCTGGCGTCTCCTTCACCATCAAGCAGAGGATCCAAATTGCCTGGATGCTTGATTCGTTTGGAGTGGACCAGATAGAAATCAGCCCAGTGGTGTCACCAGACCACATTGAAGCAACTAAGACGATAATCAAGCAAGGTCTCCGCGCAGATATTGTGGCGCACACTCGGGCGATCAAGTCCGATGTCGATATTGCAATTGGATGTGGCGCGACTTGGGTCGCAACTTACATGGGGATTTCCGACATACATCTATCTGCAAAGCTAAAGATAACGCGTGAAGAAGCCAAGATAAGAGCATTAGAAGTCGCAGACTACATCAAGGCGCATGGGCTAAAGGCAAGATTCACAATGGAAGATGCCAGCAGGACAGAGCCGGCATTCCTGCTTGAAATGTGTAGGGAGATGAACAAGCGGGGCATTGAAAGAGTAAGCATACCTGACACTGTAGGCATCATGCGGCCCAGAGGCATGTACAATTTGGTAAAGATGGTATACGATAACATTGACACAATCAAGACATCTATTGACGTTCACTGCCACAATGATGTCGGTCTAGCACTGGCTAATGCGTTAGCGGGGTGCGAAGCAGGAGCTAATCAAATTCATACTACGATAGATGGCTTTGGCGAGCGTACTGGTATCCCAAGCCTAGCGGAGACGGCGGTCGCGCTAACGCTCATTTACAAGTCAAATAACGATCTAAGATTGCATATGTTAAGGGACCTTTCAAAGACTATTGCGGAATATGTCAACCTACAGATTCCTGAATCAAAGCCCGTAGTAGGTGACAGTGCGTACAAACACAAGGCCGGTACTCACCTTGCCGCGATATTGCGTAATCCAGCAGCCTATGAAATCATTGAACCAAGGATGGTTGGTAATAGGAGGAAAATTGTCTTTGGTGAGCTTGCAGGCAAGAACGGTGCAGCATACCTGTTGTCTCTGCTTGGCCTCAAAACAGGCGAAGAGCAAGCTGAAACTCTAGCTTATGGCCTAAAAGAGCTGCGAATGGGCGACATACTTGAGCTGTACCTTGACGATAGGCTAGAGAGAAAGATACTTAATGATGCTACTGTACAGCTAAGCCCATCAAAGGAGTAGAGTAGCAAACATGATAAAGTGTACAGAATGTGATGCGGAGATCAAGGTGCCTTCCGACTCAATAGAGGGTGAGATCGTAACCTGCCCAGACTGTGGGGCGAGCTATGAACTTGTCAAGTCAGCAAATGGCCTTGGTATAAAACCGGCTCAAGTTGTCGGTGAGGACTGGGGTCAGTGAGGGAAGAAAAAGAAAAGAAAGAACAACGCAAGCAGTCGACACTACCATCACCATATCGTTCCAGTAATTCACTTATCATTCTCTACGATATCATTAGATGGGAGGAGAAGGCTCTGTACGAAGCCGCCTTAAAGAAAGGCATCAAGGTTGAAAACTTAGACTGCAAGAACATGGGAATTGACTTAAATGATAAGAATTCAAAGTACAGCGGAGAGGTCATACTCCAGAGGAGCGTTAGCTACTTCAAAAACGTCCATTCAACTGCAGCACTTGAAGGGCTCGGCGCCCGAGTTATAAACTCTTTGTATACGGCAATAATGTGTGGCAACAAGATGTATGCCCACATGGAGCTTCAAAAGGCTGGGATCAGAACACCAAAAGCGATGGCAGCATTTTCAGAGGAATCGGCAATGGAGGTGCTTGATAAGATTGGCTATCCTGTAGTGATAAAGCCTACGGTTGGTAGCTGGGGCAGGCTGATTGCGCTCCTAAAGGACAAGGAGGCAGCGAGGGCAGTGATAGAAGACAGAGAGCACATGTTTCCACTTTATCAGATATACTACTTTGAAGAATTTGTCAAACGCCCGCCCCGTGATATTCGAGCAATAGTAGTTGGTAATAGAGTTGTAGCTGCAATTTATCGCTATTCAGGGCAGGACGAGTGGAAAACCAATATGGCACTTGGCGGACATGCTGAAATGTGCCCGGTAACAAATGAGCTTGAAGATATCTGCCTCAAGGCTAAAAGTATTCTGCACGGCGAGGTAGTGGGTGTTGACTTGATGGAAAGTGACAGTCAAGGCCTCTTGGTTCACGAGGTCAATAATACTACTGAATTTAAGAATACAGTCCGGGTTACTGGAATTGATATTCCCGGATTGATCATTGATTATGCAATTGGTCAAGGAAAGTAGGTAGCAGCTAGTTGGTATCCCCGAGTTATGCTATAGAACTATTAAGAAGGGCGCTAGAGATTTACAGCCCATCCAGATCAGAGGCTGCTCTTGTGAACATGATAAGAGATAAGTGCGTCAACGAGCTTGGCTTTGAGCACGTCAATATCGATAATGCTGGCAATATTATCGCCACTAAAGGAACTGGGCAGCCCTATATCCTGCTGTGCGGCCACACAGACACAGTGCCAGGCCAAATCCCGGTGAGAATAGACGACGGCCATATTTACGGCCGCGGGGCCTCCGACGCAAAGTCTCCGTTAATAGCAATGTTATTGGCTGCATCTGAATTCCCAAAGCAGAGCGGTACTGTAGTTTTTGCCGGGGTAGTGGATGAAGAAGGCAATGCCACCGGCGTCAAGCAGCTGGTGAAGAGCAATATAGGACTCGACTATGCCATATTTGGTGAGCCTTCCGGCATTGATAATATCACTATAGCGTACAAAGGGAGGCTTGCAATACGGCTAACATGCGATGTAGGCGATAGCGCCCATGCAAGCGCGCCTTGGCTTGCCAAGAACTCAATTGAAGAAATCTACGATTTTTGGAATGCTATTAAGGCGGAGATAGGACGTAGAGGGACTGCAGATAATAAAGCCAACTCAATTAGCTGCAGTATCACGGAGATAATTGGTGGCTCAAGCCACAATGTCACACCACAAAAGTGTAAGGTAACAATAGACATTAGAGTCCCTACAATAACAACGTGTGATAGCGTGCTTGGCACCATAGACGAAATCATCAAAAGGGTTGCAGCAAAAAAGGGCATTAAGGCAACATATAGAATAGAGGACAAGACAGAGCCCTTTGAAGCTGACCATACATCGCCGCTTGTCCGAGCGCTTGTACTTGCAGCGCTTGATATTCGCAATAAGCGACCAACGCTTTTGCGTAAGACAGGAACAGGTGATATGAACGTGCTTGGCCACAGTTTCAACATACCTGTTATCACATATGGACCAGGCGATCCACACGCATCGCATACCGCTGATGAGCGAGTCAACATTGACGAGTACGTGGCGAGCATTGAAGTGTATAAGAGGACTCTTTTTCATCTATCGCGTCTTCATCAACTAAAGAAGAGGAAGAAAAAAAAGGAGTAATAATAAGGCGGGCGACCCCTCTTTGTTCCATGTTGTGGTTTGTAGGCACAGGCATCAATGGCTACCAAGGTCTAAGCATTGCTGCAGTTGATGTCTTAAAGAAATGCGCCGTTGTCTATGTGGAACGGTTCACCAGTGCTCTTTCGGAGGGCGACCTGCAGGGGCTGAACTCTATAATTAAAAGGGATGTCAAGCTGGTGCAAAGATGCTTTGTAGAAGACGGTAAGGAGATCCTAGAAGCATCGAGAACTAAAGATGTTGCGCTTGTAAGCTATGGCGATCCGCTTATTGCCACGACCCATAGCGAGCTCCGCTCAAGAGCTGCGAAGAGCTCGATTAAAACTGCAGTACTACACGCCGCTTCAGGTATCGGATCGTTAATCGGCGAGACTGGCCTTCACATTTACAAGTTTGGTAGGATCATGACAATAATGTCTGAACTTCATTCCGCTCTCAGTGTATACAATACTATTTTTGAAAACCTGCTTGCTGGAAGTCACACGTTGATTTTAACGGAGTACAGCAGCGGTAGCAACAATGAAAGCAAGGAGCCGTTATTCCTCGATCCATCTTCCGTTTTTAAGATGCTCCTAGATGTAGAGCGAGACCATAGGCACCAAGTTTTCTCCAATGATACCTTTGCAGTAGTTGCCTCCAGAGTAGGCATGCAGGATCAAAAGATCATATCAGGCAAGGTCAAATCTCTTATGGGGCGGCATTTTGGCAATGGCCCCCACTCAGTGATTGTCACAGGGGCGTTACACTTTACGGAGGCTGATGCGCTTGCTTCTATTACAGAAAATATCGATGAGCCCCTCGACAATTCCGAAAACGCAAAGAGAATTGACGCCCAAATGGTCGAGCGCTATGCTCCAAAGGCCAAGCAGGCAGTGCAGAAAATGCGCAAGCTTATCAATAATGACAATGATGGCAACAAGGGTGTATTTGAAGTAGTTGACAATGCTGATTACTACATAGCCG
>JALZFN010000146.1 GCA_030861545.1 Thermoproteota archaeon
ATCATTACTATTAGAAAGTCGATGCAGCATTTTTTGAAAGGAAAATTTGATGTTGAATCAGCCTTTCTGTATCACCCTTTTTACCAATATGATAAGGGCCTTGACAGCTATGCTGACTCTACTGTGCCGAAAAAGGAACGCGCAGTTTCTATTTCCCGTGTAGATTTTTTAAAAAATATAGATGTCATTCTGGATGCCAACAAATCAGTCAGAAAACTGCACGTCGACATCTATGGCTGGGCAAATAACAGATATGTAGCAAGCAAGCTTGACCGTGGAGCATTTTGTAGCTTCTATAAAGGCAAGTTTGCAAAATCATTCGCCGCCATCACCAAAATACTCAGGCCAGCAAAATTCATGATTGATCTTTCACAATTGCCAATGGATGGTGGGGGAACACAGTACACTTTTCTTGATGCAATATATCATGATTGTGCTATAATATTGAACAGAAAATGGATAGAAAATGTAAGTGCAAACTTCTGTGATTTTAAGGAAGGAGTGAATAGTTATGCTGTCTCTAATGCAGACGACCTTGTTGAGCTTCTCGATAGTGACATCGATACCTCAAAGGTTATCATAAACGCTAGAAAATTACTTGACCGGCACATCAATATTGAGAGTTGGAGGAAAAAAGTAGACGAGATTTTGTAGAATAATAGGCAACAGCGATGTTTCTGTATGCCCTAATCAAAGTAATTCCGACAACGCTTTTACAACTTTATCCGCTACATCCTGCCAGGTCTGTCTCTCGTTAGGGTGTCCATATCTTTCTTCTTCTTCCTCTTCTAATTTCAAGACCGATATTGTTGTTGTTTTGTTTTTTGTACTCTCTGTCGTCAGAGGAATAGATGGTGATGTTGAGGAGGACGGTCGCGATATCATTCTATATTTTGTCTCGTACAAGTCAAGAGCTTTTAATGCCTCCCCTGCAAAGGATTCATAATTGCCACGGTGTACTAATCTGATCGTTCCTTTCTTTGCAAGCATGCTATCTGAATATAGTTCTTCAAACACAGGCAATCTCCATATTACCGCGGCCAAACCTAGATGTAGAGCCTCGGCCAATGCTATGCCAAATCCCTCCCTACTTGATGGAAAGAGAAATACCTTGGCTCTTGAATATAGTTGAATCTTCTCCTCATCAGAGACCTGACCTTTATGATTAATGCCTATTGATCGCAAGTGCCTCATTTCACTCGATGAAGCTCTGCCTATCATGACAAAGTTAGCATCCGGGCGCAGTTTTATTACAGATGACCAAATTTTATCTATACCCTCAAGCTTTTCAATTCGGCCAATGCAAAAGAAATCGATATCTTTTTGCACACCTCTAGCTATTGTCAGTCTGTCTACTCCTGTACCAACTATTCGTATTTTGCTACTACTAAAGGGCGCATTTTTTTGTTCCTCTATGGCAATCTGATGACTACCTGTTACACCATATAAGGAGCAGATTTGTTTAGCCGACGTGCGGCTAACTGTTAGAATCATATCTGAGTCTCTTATCATATCGGTAGTTAATTTTTCTATAAACGAGTTGTACCACTTCGCAACGGCTTTGGCAAAACTAGAATTTATTCTAGAAATGTGGTCTGGCAATATTCGAGGCTCATAGTGGTGAAAGACTGTTACAATTCTTGTATCTGATCTGAAAATTCTGAGAAGCCTCCATAGGATGATATTGGCCTCGCCCCAACTATCCAATAATGCTACATCGGGCCGAGTCAAAAAACCATGGATGGCATCATAGAAGTCTTTTACCAAACACGGTATGATGTTCCTAACGATTTGACGAGTGTTCAGCTTAGCATGGCTGGAACGTTCAGTGCTTATGTTCTTAATATCGAATACGCCGGACTTGCTGATCGCGTCTGAAACCCTCTTTGACCAAATCAAGCCACCTACTAGAGCGGATTTCGAAGGATAACCAAAAACAAGTAGCCGGGGAGGCTTATTTATTCGAAAACATCTTTTATCTTCCGTCGTTGCCAATTCTTAAATTCACGTAACTCTCTACGCAATATCCATTACACATGTAAGCTATTTCAACAAATCAGTATAGTCAATTAGTAGATTCTTTGGTGTCATTCTTTGTAGAATTTACAATAATGTCGAGATCCTGTTATCTAGAGATGCATGCTTTTTTTGTAGCAAAAAATGAGGCTATGATAGAGGAATTAATTTCTAAACTCTACCCAAAAGAACGCAGCAGCTTCACCATTACATCAGTCTTAAAGATCAGAATTAGCTTCTAGATATATTATTTCCAGCAGTTAAGTAATTTATCAGTCAAAGCATCATATGTTATATCATGCCTGAAGATAGCGAACACAGATTCTATAGAGGAACAGCAGGATGGATTATTATTGGCATTATTGCAGCAATCGTAGTTATTTTTGCAGTTTTTTTGGCGTTTGGCTCAACAATATTTCCTAGTCGGCCTGGGTCAGGGGTACAGTCAGAGACTGCACAAGAATCAGCAACAAGTGGTCCTGGCCATAATACAACGGAAGCAAGCCAGCCGGTTCAAAGTGGAAATGAAAGCATTACTAGCAACGCTTCCGGTCCTGAGCAAATCCCGGACGCGGGTGTTACATTTGGCAGAGAGACAAGTGGAGTAGATACATTTACACCCGGCGAACAACGAGATGTGAATCGTACAAGCAATGGCACGAATGGTAACCTTGAAAATCCCTTGAGCGAAAATATAACTAGTTTGACAGGAACAGCAGGATGAGAGAGATCGGTCTACTAACTCTCCTGGTTTTGAACTCTACAAGCATAATAGCAGCTTTAGCAATAAAAAGTATATGATTTGCTAAACATGCTCGCTAGCTACGCTCCAATAATGCAAAATGTATATAAAACATAACGGAGTTATATCAAAGCATGAGTGCAAAAGAAGACCTTAACATGGATTATAGCAAATACGACTTTAAGGATTCAACTGAGCTATATGTCTACCTCAGCAAAAAGGGCCTCTCAAAGGGCACAGTAGAGGAAATTAGCAGACTAAAGGGTGAGCCAGAATGGATGAGAGAGTTCAGGTTAAGAGCGTATGAGGTCTTCATGAGCAAGCCGATGCCAAACTGGGGAGGAGACTTATCTAAAATCAACTTCCAGAACATTTACTATTATGCTAAGGCCTCGGAAAAGACCAGCAAGAGCTGGGAGGATGTTCCAGAATCAGTAAGGAACACCTTTGAAAAACTTGGCATTCCTGAGGCTGAGCGCAAGTTCCTTGCAGGAGTGGGCGCCCAGTACGAATCTGAGACTGTTTATCATAATTTAAGGGAGGACCTGCAAAAGCAGGGCGTAATTTTCTCTGACACTGACGCTGCAGTAAAGGAATACCCGGAAATAGTCAAGAAGCACTTTGGCAAGGTAATTCCACCGGAGGACAACAAGTTTGCTGCACTTAACAGCGCAGTATGGTCTGGTGGCTCATTTATCTATGTCCCACCAAACGTCAAGGTCGAGCTTCCTCTGCAGGCATATTTCAGAATTAATGCAGAAAACATCGGGCAGTTTGAGCGCACTCTCATAATCGCGGATGAAGGTGCCGAAGTCCATTATATTGAAGGATGTACTGCACCAGTCTACACCACGGAGTCGCTCCACTCCGCAGTCGTTGAGCTAATCGCCAAGAAAGGCGCCAAGATTCGATACACGACGATCCAGAACTGGAGCAAGGACGTATACAATCTAGTAACAAAGAGAGCTTATGCTTATGAAAATGCCACTGTCGAGTGGATCGACGGCAACCTTGGAAGTAAGCTAACAATGAAGTATCCCGGCGTGTACATGCTAGGCAAACGCGCGCATGCCGAAGTCATATCAGTGGCATTTGCTGGCAAGGACCAGCATCAAGATGCAGGAGCAAAGGCAGTCCACCTTGCGCCAAACACCACTTCGAGAATAACTAGTAAGTCGGTAAGCAAGGATTCTGGCAGGACAACATACAGAGGATTATTGCACGTTGCAAAGGGTGCCACAGGCGTTAAATCAAATGTAAGGTGTGATGCGTTATTGCTAGATGAGCACTCTAGAACTGACACGTATCCCTACATTGAGGTCAATGAGGATGATGCAACCATCACCCATGAAGCAACGGTAGGCAAGATAGGTGAGGACCAAATAATCTACTTGATGAGCAGAGGATATTCCGAGTCAGATGCGCTGTCGATGATCATAGGTGGGTTCATGGAACCGTTCACAAAGGAGCTTCCGATGGAGTACGCAGTAGAGCTTAACCGGCTAGTCAAGCTCGAAATGGAAGGCTCAGTCGGTTAAGCGAATCGACACCACCACAAAACCTTTCCTTTTGTGATCCTATAATGGCGACTGCTACTACTCTATCCTCAATTAATGGCGGCTATGTTGATTTGTTAGCGGCTAAAGAGCCTAGCTGGCTTGCCTCAAAACGCAGGGAAGCCTTCTCACAGTATCAGTCATTGCCTGCCGAAGTCTCACCGCTTTATAGTAAGTATTCAGATGTCAACAAGATCAAGCCAGAAAGCATCCATTTTGCTGCCCCGAGGATAAGGCCAGCTGCGCTCAACAAAGACTTGTCTGACAGGCTAAATGAGCTGGAGCAGGAAACAGGGATTCTTCAAGTAGGTCAAGAAATAAGCAATATCTTTATTCGCGACAATGTCTCCAAGCAAGGCGTTATCATATCGAGTATCAAGGATGCGCTGACCACCCATAGCGACCTAATCAAGTCTCACATGGATGCAAATCAACCAAATTATCTAGAGGACAAGTTCCTTACACTGGAAGCCTCGGCTTTCCAATCTGGCCTTTTTATTTATATCCCGAGAAATATCATG
>JALZFN010000150.1 GCA_030861545.1 Thermoproteota archaeon
CCTCGCAAGTACTTGGAGATGTTGGCGCGATACTTCTCTTGACAATGCTGTTCACAGCGGTGACGGCTGCTGGCTCAGCAGAGCTGATTTCCGTCTCATCTCTTGTCACATATGACATCTATAGGACATATGTGAAGCCCTCTGCATCGGGAAGAGGCCTGATGCGCATATCCCGTCTCGCAATAGTAGGATTTGGGATGGGCATGGGTTTGTTGGCACTTGCTCTCATGCAACTAGGTGCAAGCTTGCAATATGTTTACCTCGCCATGGGTGTTTTGATTGGTTCTGCTGTAGTTCCGATCAGTCTTGCCATTGTCTGGAAGAGAACCAATAAAGTTGCTGCTACTTCAGGGGCGCTTGGGGGTCTGGTATGTGGTGTGGCAATGTGGCTTGCCTCATCGTACACATTCTATGGCGCAATATCTGTATCATCGACTAGCCAGAACCTTCCTTTGCTGGCCGGCAACGTTACATCGATACTGGTAGGCGCTATTGTAACATTCCTTGGAAGTATGATAAAACCCGACAATTTTGACTTTAGGCTAATGAGGCAGAAGATAATGATTATCGATGCAAAAATACGCAAGGCAATAGAATATGAAAGTGATGAGCAGTATCTTGAGCGTTGGTCGAAATTTGGTTACAAATTTGGCATTGGTTTGACACTCCTGCTCGTTGTGGCATGGCCTGTACCGCTATACCTTTCAGGGTTCATCTTTTCTCAAGAGATGTATGCTGCATGGGTCGGCATAGCTATAATCTGGGCAGCCACTGCTGCAACTGTTATTGTAGTCTTGCCATTGATGGAATCGCGTGGAGGTATAGCAAAAGTTCTAAAGCGAATGGGTCAAGGTTCAGCTGAGGTAATAGCAGAGCACAGTGCCTACTATCCCTACGGTGAGCCTTTCAATCAAAAAAGAATTCTTGTTCCAGTGGATGGATCGCTGCAGTCCCTGCGAGCTCTTAACTACGCAGCCAGCATATATGGTAGCTCCCCCGACAGAGCGATGATATACATCTTGAATGTCATAGAGTGGGTTGATGACGACGAAGAATCTATGGACATAGAGCTTGCCGATGCTATTGAAGAACAGGGCAGGCGAATGCTTCGAAGCATCGTAATCCCAAAATCGGTAAGAGCATATGAAAGAATGATCAAGCTTGGTGATCCTGCAACAAAGATAGTTGAGATGGCCCAAAAACTGAAGGTGGATATTATCGTTATGGGGGCAACAGGCCTCACTAACACTAATGAAATAGGTCACGTCAGCAGAAATGTCTTAAAAATGACTTCTATCCCAGTTGCCTTCATGAAGTGAATATATGGTCAATCCAGACCAAATCATAAATCAGGCCTGCGCCAATTGCCAACGTAGTTACCGCAGCGGCATACCTTAGAAACAAGCTAACCTTTGCAGAATTGGCAAGTTTGACAAATGGGATCCCCATTAGTGTGCTCGTTCCAGCCATGCCCAATATAGAACCTATCCCAAATATTGCAATGTACGCTAATCCTAAAGGAATGGAATGGATAGTGGATAGTACTACCAGCAACAAGGCTCCACTCCCAGCCATCCCATGGACCATGCCAACGAGGAGCGACTTGTGCCCATGTTTGTGTCCACTATCATGAATATGGTCATGTGAGTGCACAAAACTGCCATCATGATGGTGAATATGCTTGTGTGGTGACTTTTGATGTAAAAGACCTTTGAAGAACTTGCCAATACTCCATCCAGTAAAAGTAGTAACCCCTAGAAACAACAACATGATGCCTACACCAAACTCCAGCCGAGTACTTATGGACTGATCGATATTTACTGCAAGCAATAACACCACAAGCCCTGCAATGAAAAGCGAGATGGTGTGACCAAGTCCCCATATGGCACCGAGCATAGAAGCATTCTTGATATTTTTTTGGTTTGATGCAACCACGGAGAGCACTGCTGCGACGTGATCAGCCTCAATGGAATGGCGCAGGCCTGTTACAAGACCAAATAGAAGTATACCGGTTGGCGCAGCTACATTGATGTTACTTTTCACACTGTTAAAGACGGGATCAATTATAGTATTGATTGCATCGAGCATCCAGTTGAGTGCTTTACAGGGATCTTTAGATTAATCTTTAGCCTCAAGACCTTTTTAATAAGAAAAGCCAAGGAATGAAAGATAGTTTGAGCTCCTTCGCCGACATCGGCTAAATTTCCAGCTCTTGCGACTGTTAATAAATTGACATATTGTACAAATGTTAAACTCTCCAATTACAAGACCCAAGACAATGGCGATTCCAACCTATTCTACTGGAGATCCGATTATGGATTTCTTCTTTACTCTCTTCAACGGCATTGCCGAGGTACCACTCTTTAGCTCCCCAATAACAGGCATACTAATAGTCGCAGGAGTTTTTCTTGCGTCAAGAAAAGCTGGCGCGATGATGGTACTTTCGGGCTTGATCGGCGCAGGGGTTGCTATTTTGGCTGGAGCACCATATGACCTGGTCACTTTCGGTCTTTTTGGTTATAACTCAATACTTACTGGAATGGCATTCTGGTCGGGTCCATTTGTCAAGGCAAATAGAGCCACTTTCTTTATCTCAGTCTTTGGAGCGGCCATCACTGCGTTTACCTGGATGGCTTTCTCTCACCTGATGGGGGACCTCTTTGTGCTCAATGGAGTGTCAAACTCGTGGGCAATCCCGGGCTTTACATCATCATTCATCTTTACCACTTGGGCCCTGATGTTCGCTACCAAAAGATTTGGACGAGACATATGGCCTGCTCCTCCACCGCCTCCAAAGGAAGAGCTAATTGCCGAGAGCGGAAATCCAATGCAAGAGACGTCATTTAAATGGACCGCCAAGGAGTTTATCATAGCGACGCTTAAGGGGGTCTCCCAAGTAACGTTTGTAGAAAACTGGAAGACGGGTGTATTTTGGGTAGTAGGCCTGACGCTAGCATTTGAGCTCGCACCGTTCATAGCGGGAGTGCAGGGAAGGCCGTGGTATACCAATGCTTATACCTCACAATGGAACGAGTTCTCGCCGCTATATTTGGCCGGAGCAATGGCACTTTTAGGCTCTGGGATCGGTGTAGCAATGGCGATACTTACAAAGTTGCCCACTGCAGAAATTAGGTTGGGACTTCATGGTTTCAATCAGGTACTTGTTATGATAGCTCTGACTAGCTTTATCCCACTTACCCCGCAGTCATTCATGATGGCTATTTTCGCTACAATAGGCTGTTCATTTCTGATGCCGGCGTTGCAGAGATTCTTTGGGCAATGGGGGTTGCCAGCACTTACTGGTCCGTTCGTCTTTACTGCTTGGGTGTTTCTACTAGCAGTCTCTGGCTTTCAGAATATCCCTGCAGGAATCGGCTGGTCGAGACCATAAGGCCAAACCTCGTCCTCTTTTTTGGTTTTTTCTAGCGACAGGAGGAATGGCCCCCTGCCATGAATTCAGCGCTGTTTGAAAAATTTCTCATAGAGTCGAAGAAGGCGTTGGACGCTGAGTCTGATTCTGAAAAACTCAGGACATTTATTGACTGGTGTTTAAAGAACAACTGTGAAGAGGTAATACTTAGGATAAGTTCTGAAGAGAAGGGTGGGTGGGCTAGAAATCATTTTTTGGACTTTACTACAAAGAGGATCATAGCCACCAAAAAGCGCTTTCTGACAAAATTTGCAGATCTTGGCTACGTTGCAGGCTTGGCTCCATATCCCTACCTTGTCTTGCTAAAAGATTCCAGGCCCTCAAACATAAAGGCACAAGCAACATCGAACCCAGATGAGCTTTTGAAAAAAGACGGTTTCTATATCTGGTATTCTGATATTGCAGAATTTGTCCTTAGAAAAGGAACGGAGACGCTAGTGGCAAATATGTTTGGCAGGGCGATAGTTTCCAATTTCCTTCATGTCAAGACACTGTCTGGCAAAGAGTATGACTTTACCCTGCCAGTGAATAAGAATGGCACCTATGAGCAGATACGCTATTGGATTGGTGTAATTCTGCCGTCCTTTTGCTCGCCGTACTGACAAGAGAGCGTGTGCATTCTATAAACCCGCATAAATGAAAAATTTCATGCCGATGTCGGCATAATAGTTGAGATTCTGAGCGAGTTCTCGACCCTTTTAGCAGCGCTATAAAAATAGTTCATTTTCTAACTTTAAAATAGTGCACTCAAGCATGAACTCAAAGAGGTTCATGCAAAAATGATGC
>JALZFN010000155.1 GCA_030861545.1 Thermoproteota archaeon
TAAAGAGCATGTATGCGTCGTTTCTGCTTGCATCGGTCAAGATAGGCGGATTCACCTGTACTAGCAGCTGAGCATTTCTGCCGCCCAGCGTTGCACTAAATGTTTCCTGAGTCAGACCGTCTGCAAACGCCTGCTGCTTCTGAAGCCCAATTGAAATTATTGGTAACACAGCAACAGCAACAGCCGCGGCAAAAGCAAAAAATAATACCTTGTGTCTGCCTGCCTGCACATGAATGATTCATCTCTGTGTATATTTAATTCTTAAGAAGAGACGGCTCCGATAATTTAATTATCTCATAGCAGTCATAAAGAGAAAGTGTTAGTACACAAGATTGCCATAGTCGCCTCGATAGCCGCTGCAGCAGTTATTATACCAGCAGCTTTTGTAATGCTGTCAAGGCAGGACACCTCAATAACTCCTGCTGCAAACAACAGCTCCAATACCGGCACACTTGCAATTATTTCCGTTGTGAGCGGCGGCTCCCTAATAGGTCAATCTACGTATATCATTTCACCAGATCCTTTTGGTAATTATGGCAATTATACCATTCAGGATAATGGCATAGCCGACGAAAACAATACAGCTGGCATTGTACAAGTTTCTGGCGTGCCAGCTGGCAGATATGTCGTAACCCAGCTTGAAGGACCTCCGGCATACTCGAGCAATAATCTCTCAAAGATAGTTGAGATAGCGGATAATGGTAGTGGAGTTGCCACCTTCAATAACATTGCTGCACAAGATGAAGGACAACCACAGTTGTCGCAGAATAGTACTAATCCCATAAGAAATCTGATTTACAATGTAAAATTTGAGTGCGGTACGATTTCTGGAGACGAAGGGCCTCTGAGGCCAGGTCACTATGATACTGACATTGGAATCCTGAACAAGCAGGACTCCGCAGCAAAAATTCAATGGAGCGTTACAGCAAATGGTAGCAAGAATACAAATTCAATAATAAGGACACTTGAGCCACAGGGCTCTATCACTATAGTATGCAAAGATTTGTACAGGATTCTTGGCAATGATAAGAAGTTTGTCGAAGGATTTGTCCTCATTAATATGCCTCTTGAGCCGGGTCTTTTGGGATCCTTATCATATGGAACTCAAGTCCTTGGCCGTAATCTTGAAAACATTGACAACTTACTTGAAGTACAGGCTTTCTATTCTGCTAACGCGCTTGATGAACTTCCGCATGAAGTGCTTTTCGACAAGATCACGTTTGCTATTGCAAACGATATGAGCGGCAAAATTCCAGCGCAAATGACCAACAGAACCCTTGACATCACAGTGCCCTCAACGCTCAATGAAATATCGGATCCAATAATAAAGGTCAAAGGCATGCTTGGAGAGAAATATGCTTTGTCAGCTCAAGAGCTTGCGAATTTGCAGATAGAAATCAGGAGTGTAAGCGTGGGCGTTGGCACAATGATAGATGATCATGCGATATCATTATCAACTATCATGCCGCAGGCAAGCGGATAGCAGTGGGCTTGTATAAAAGAACAATATATATTCTCGTACATAATCTCTCTCACATATGGCTAACTTTACCCTTCCTCCATTGCCTTACTCGTACGACACACTAGAGCCACACATTGATGCAAGAACTATGGAAATTCATTACACGAAGCACCACCAGGCGTACACCGATGGGCTGAACAAGGCGCTTAGCAATCTTGGCCCTGAATGGCAGAACAAGAATGACGTAGTTGAAATCTTGAAAGACATTGATTCTATCCCGGAAAGCGCAAGAAGCGCCGTCAACTTTCATGGCGGTGGCTATAACAACCACGCGCTATTCTGGAATAACATGAAAAAGGGCGGCGGCGGAGAGCCGGACGGTGAGCTTACAAACGCAATCAAGAAGACATTCGGAAGCTTCAATGACTTTAAGGACAAATTCTCAAAGGACACTGTGGCAATACAGGGAAGCGGCTGGGGCTGGCTCGCATATAACCAGAACACACAAGGTGTCCAGTTCATAACCATGCCGAACCAGACAAGCCCGTGGACAAAATGGAAGTCAGAGAAACTCGTCCCGCTTCTGGGACTTGACGTATGGGAACATGCTTACTATCTTAAGTATCAAAACCGCCGCGCAGACTATGTAGCGGCTTGGTGGAACGTGGTCAACTGGGATGAAGTAAAAGGAAGGTTTCAGCAGGCCCTACAAAAGTAATTCGTCCAATCACTTTTTTCTTATCTTTTTTGTAAATACTTGATATATACTAGCTGCGACTATATCTCTGCTGATGCCGCCACGCTACTTGGTCATCTGCACAGTTTGCAATTCATCCTTTCCAGCATACGAAGAGTACGTCGACCATCTCCTCAAAGATCATAACGACAACCTAGCGCTCCGCATGAAATACAAGATTGTACATAGCTAAGTCAGGTGCTGCTGCCGCGTAAATCTGTGAAATTGATAAAGCCATAGCTCTCACGGGTAGTTCTGCTTACTGCCATATTGTAATTATAGATTTTTGCTGAATATTCCTGTAATATCGGCATCATGCTGTTTATGGATTCGTCAAGGTAAAAGCCCGGGCAGTCACCTGTAAATTGAAAGGTAGCGTGTACCACTGGATGTCCCCTTATGTCAGCTTCAAGCCAAGATGCAAACGGGTAGAGCCAACAGACACCTGGCTTGTCCGGGTGAATGCTGCAATAGCCCTTATCGTCTAGGAATCTGCAGCGAAGTGGAGTCCCATCGTCCTCCAGCTTCTCATCTTGTTTTCTTTTGAGCGAGATCATACTTAATGTTGTTATAACATTGCCAAATGCTTCCTGCTCCTGCCAGCTAGAGATTGTTGTCTCCTTCCTTACAAACTCGGCCTTTGAGCTATACCCCACCTTTTTTGCTATCCTGTCAATATCATCCTTTGTCAATGGCAGCCTGCCTTGCCGGTCGCAGCAATTGTGGCAGTCAGGCCAAAGGCACTTCCATAACACATACATGCTGTCCTTTGATAGAGTAGGTATATGAAATATAACGCCTCCGACATCTATGGATGTGTCAACAACGTCGTTGTACTTACCTGTCTGGAAATCGTATAATTTTGGATCTATTTTCCATTTTTTGGCAAGAATATCAAGTGCATCTTTGACTAGATTGTTGTCGTGATGTTGCACAGTGAGATGAGTTATTAAGCCGGGAGTTTAAACGTACCCCAAAATGCTTAGCCCTCAGCACGAGCGATCTATCAAAGAACAACAGCCGCCGCCGATTCTTAGAAGAAAGGGTAAGCATGCATCTTCCACTGAGAACCGCCGGATGGTCTGGGAAAATGTAGTGTGGCCAGTTGTGCTGGACGTGAGCAGATCTTACTTTACACTTAAGGAATATCATGCAAAAAGGGACTCAATTTGCAAGAAGAGTGGAGTATCGCCTTCAAAAGTAGCTGGTGGGTTCGTCTCCCTGCTGGTATAAGGTATCCTAGTCAGAAACAAGAACATCTACTCCATACATTATCGCCTCATCCCCTATATGAGAAAAAAAGCACAGCTGGAATATGGTCTTGTCATCAGAGAAGTTAATACTAAGCGTTAAATATCCGGTCAAACAGTCGGCTTGATGTAGCTCGTGTTAGCCCGGTCGAATCCAACAAAATTGGGTGCCGAATCTAGTGGCCAATCTCTGAGGTTGAGGGCTAGGGATTCCAGGCTCTGGATCTCATAGAGAGAGAAAAGAAACCTGGAGACAGCAGTTCGAATCTGCTCCGGGCTACTATCATCTTTTTTTCTTAAATTCGTGGGCCTGCCTCCACTATCTCTTTTGGTATATTCCCAAACTTTTCAAAGTTCTTGACAAAGAGCGCCGCAAGCCGCCTTGCTGCTGCGTCGTACTTATCCTTGTCAGACCAAGTATTGCGGGGATTGAGCACTTCATCAGGCACGCCAGGACATGCTGTAGGCATGTCGAGGTTGAATATTTGATGATGCTTAGTATTCATCTGATCGATTTTTCCGTTCAGTGCTGCCGTAACCATAGCCCTTGTATATGTCAAGTTCATTCTCTTGCCTATGCCATAGGGTCCGCCTGTCCACCCGGTATTGATGAGATACACACGCGTGCCATGTTCTGTTATCTTTTTGCCAAGCATCTCAGCATACTTGGACGCATGCAGCGGCATAAACGGGGCTCCAAAGCAGTGCGAAAAGGTTTCCTTTGGCTCAGTGATGCCTCGCTCTGTTCCAGCAAGCTTGCTTGTGTAACCAGACATAAAGTGATACATTGCGCCTTGCTTTGTTAGCTTGGCTATTGGAG
>JALZFN010000173.1 GCA_030861545.1 Thermoproteota archaeon
CCTCTGAACTTCAGGTTATTGGCATCAACAGTAACGATCCAAACTATGAGGAGGAAGGCTTTGACAACATGATAGCATTCGGAAGCCAGCACAAGTTGAACTTTCCATATCTAATTGACGAAACTCAAGATGTCGCAAGGGCATACGGTGCAGTGTGCACACCAGATCCGTTCTTGTTCGACGCTGACCACATGCTGGTGTTCCATGGTAGAATAAATGACGCGATGGAACCAGAGGCTAAATCGACAATTCCAGTTATGGAGAACAATGTGCGCAAGCTGCTAAGGGGAGAAAAGATTGACAAGGACTTTGATCCTTCCATTGGCTGCTCGATAAAGTGGAAGAGCTAGACAGCACTAGCTTACTAGCCATACCGATAGACTATGCCTTTTTCTCCCCTTGGGTGATGCCACTCCGTTTCTTTGGCACATGTGCCACACTCTATGCAGGCTTCATGCTGAAGCGTCACATCACCGCTTTCCATACTGTAGCAGCATGTGGGACAAAGTGTTACCATCTTTTTCATAAATTCGGATTTTGGATTGAGTACCCTAATGTGCGAAACCCTGTCGTCATCGTACTTTAGGCGGGCGATGCGCTGCGCTATTGTCGGGATAGTAGGTTGGTATGTGAGCTCAACTGGCTGGCCCATCTTTTCTGCGATCTCGACTGGCACATGCACATATGTCTCTTCTGACTCGACCAAAGGCAATAGCTTGTCATAGCCAAGGATGTTTGCAAACCCTACAGCCAAACCCCTCAGCGTGCCACTTGACATTAATTTGAATACCATACCGTAGCGTTGCCCGATAAGATCTTTTGGCACATCCCTTGCCGCATCGAGGAAAATCTTCAAGTAGTCCTTATCTATCTCCTTCATATCTCTGGTGTAAGGGCTCTCTTCTATCGACTGGCTGAAGTGCTCACCCATATACTGAGTAGAAAAGTTGTTTCTGTCAATAGCCCTTGCAACTGCGTTTGCAGCTCTGACTGCATCGTCGATGCCCACATTGAGTCCTTCTATTCTGGGTCCGACAAAAACTCCCCTCCCTGCTGCGTCACCTATAAAGAGGATATTCTTATAGTACGGTTTTTTCATTGCACATCGCTTGCCATCTGGTACAAGTTTGGCTCCATATTCAAGCTCAACATAATCTGTGACAAATCTTGTGCTGTATTTTGTGCCAAGCTCGTTTTGTATAGAATCAAGCTTTGCTTTGATTTCCTCTTCGGATTTGTACTTACCAGATTCAACCAACTTTTTCCTTAGATTAGGCGAGTAGTAGCTATGACGAAGTTCGTACCAGGTCTTGATCAATTTGCTTACAGCAAACCGTCTCCGAAGCTGTTCTTCTTTTGGAAGATTCTTGTCTATTTCCTCTTTGACTGCTACTTCATCTTTGATAAATTCTGCAATCATAGGATTCTTTATCAGAGCATTTACCAGCGTGTGAGGTTCTGATGGCCTATCGATAAGTGAGTCGTAATGATAGACTGCACCAACAGAAAGGGTGTCTCGGTTTGTGTATAAGAACCCACCTCCGATATGATTAAGTGTGATGTCGCCGGCAAACAGATGAGCAGCCCCTTCGTTAGGCCCAATGCCGAACCGCCGCTCAATTATCTCTTCGGGTAGCTTGACTATGACCTTTACCCCCTGGTAAAGCTGCTCGGGCGTGAATTTTGCCCTGGCCCTTGTCAATTCTGCGACTTCAGAGTTGACACCATCTGCGGCGATTACTGCCTTTGTTTCAAATGGCTCAAGCTCATCGGTTTCAAGTACTATTTTTTCATCTTGCCACTCTAGTGATCGGACATGCACACCTGAAACTATGCCACCTCCCTGTCGTTCCGCACTTTCGCCAGCCTGTTTTGCAAACCATCCATTTAGCACGTTGAGGAGAACAGAATAACCAAAGTTTGCTTGGTATTCATGTGCGGCAGTCAGGTCCATTGTGAATACTTTGTTTTGGGACGTTGCATGTAGCATATACTGAGTTATCCTACGCTCTACAGGTGCCTCTTGCAAAAATTCAGGATATATGTCTTCGACGTTATATGTCCTGCCATGCTTGGGCCTCTTAGAATATAGTATTCCGCCAGAAATATTCTTGGTGCCGACTTGCCTTCCTGCCTCAATCAATATTGCTTGCTTTCCCAAATTTGACAGTTGTTTTAGCGCAGCAAGGCCGGCGGATCCGCCGCCAATTACTGCAACATCATAGTGCTCCATGTATTATTTCTTCACCTCTATTGTAGGCCTTTGCTTTCTTAGTTCCTCAAGTAAAAGCGGTATCACATCTTCCATTCTTCCCCGGATAAATACGTCACACTCGTCCTTTATGGGCGAGTTTTCGTCTGGATTGATCGCCACTACAAACCCTGACTCTTTCATGCCTGCAATATGTTGCACGGCACCGCTTATTCCCACTGCAATATAGAGCAAAGGGGCTACCTTGCGGCCGCTGGTTCCTATGACCCTGTCAGGTATCATATAGGTCGACTCTATGCCCTGGCTTACAGGAAACGGCTTTTTAGATATTGGGAGCGAAATTCCAACTTCCCCTTCAATTTCTTTTGCAAGCTCAGCTACCATCTTGATATCCTGCTCTGGGGAATCCTTGACTCCCTTACCGAAACTTACGATAGCCTTGCGGCTGTCAAAGTCCACTTCACTTTTCACTATCCTTCTATCAACTATCTTTACCTGAAGGTCCTGCTCATCAAATTTTGGAACATAGTCAATTACTGCACCTTGCCTTGATACTTGGCGCTCAATTGGGACAAACACACCAGGAATTATACTGCATGCCTGTGGATGGTACTCACGCTCAATGGCTGGATTGCGGTTGTCAAGGCAAAGTATAGTAGTCCATAGAAAGCCTGAAAAGTCTGGCCTGTACATCTCAAGCGTTTTTTCATACTTCATCGTTTGGCCCTTTGTCTTATGTTCGTGTTTTATTTCCAAGTCCTCGATAACGAGTTTGTTGATATCTGATGCAAGTCCAGAATCGAGCTCAGCTAAAACTGTCGACGATAGGTGCCTTCCTATGCTGTCTGCAGCAAAGAACATGTAACGTGGCTTTACAAATCCTGAAGCATTAGAGAATTTTGCTACCAGATCTGCACTCCTTGCTATCTGGCTTATCACCTTGGTGTCGATAAGGTTCCTTCTGTATCGCAATTCTGGGCTGTCTGCGTAAATCACGGCGTCAGCGCCATAGAAAATAAGTTCTTCGCACAGCTTGCGCACATTATCACCTAGGACAATTGCGACTACCTTCTCATCAGAGGAGTACCTTTTGTTAAAGCCGTCCATGAGCCGCCTCGCCTCGCCTAGCATCTCAAGACTGACAGGCAGTGGTTTGCCATCTTCATGCTCTATGACAACGTAAAGATGCTGATACTTTGACATCATTATTTGATCACTATGCCTCCAAGCACTTCGTAAATCCTCGCCGCCACTTTTGCAAGCTGCTCTTGGTTTGTTCCATCTATGACTTCGGTCTTTCTGCTTGTCTTTGCCTTTGGTATGCGTTCGACTTTGTAAACGATCGTTGGCGAGCCGGGCAACCCGACTAGTTTTGGATCGATGCCTAACTGCTGAGTATTTAAAACCTTCAGATATTGCTTGTAGTCTTGTGCACGTGTTTTTGCTTCCTTTTGGTATTTTTGAACCGCAAGTCTCTGGGACACGGTGTTAAATAATGCCTTGTAGGAGGGATCGATTGATATGAAAACAGGAAGTGGTGTCTCAACCTCTTCAATAATATCATAAAATCCTTGCAGCGAGACTAGGCGCCTAGCCCTCACCAATCTGCTTTGCAAATCAACATCATAATCTATGACATTGCCAAGGAATGTGTAACCCAGCTTCCACGCAGTCTGAGGTCCCGTCTGGCCTGTCTCGCCATCAGAAGCTCTGTGCCCTGAAAATACAATATCAACTTTGCCGCCTTCGACTTTATGGATACCTGCCTTGAGCACTTCGGCTGTGGCAAGGGTGTCCGCACCCGCAAAGATCCTATCGCTATACAAATGAAGCTCGTCAGCATCAGAGAGCAGCTGCGCCTGCTGTAGCGCGCTCTCTGCAATAGGTGGGCCCATCGTACCAATTGCAATGCGAGCCCCATACTTGACCTTAGCATAAAATGCCGCATTTGAGGCTATAGCACTGTGAGGACCAAGGATGCTTTTTGTTTCTGCCCTATTGAGCGTGCCGTCGGCGTTGTAGCTCACATTTCCTTCAGAGAAATCAGGCTCTAGCTTCACAATAACTGCAACATTGAGGTTCATTGTGGTCAATTTTTGTCATCCTTTGTATCCCCATAAATTACTATCATTAAATTGTTTGTAAGGGAGAGACAGTGAGGGTGAGGTGACAGAGAGAGAATTACGCAGCGACTAGCTTTTTCATCGGTAGTGCCCTCAGCTCTTCGTAGGCGGCTCTCATACTGTGATAGAACTGAGGCATTTTTGGAGGCAGCATAGTGTATGCAATGTAAAAGTCCTCTGCCTCTCGCATGTAGCGCCGTATTTTGTCGTGTCCAGAAACCTGCCTAATAAATGACATATTGTTGAGTCTGTCTGCTAGCTTGATTACCTTGACATCATATTCAGCCTCCCTGAGGATGTCAGAGTATTCTAAGAAGCGCGCTAGCTGGCGCTCCAAATCATTTGAGCCAGGGTAGTTTTCGATGGATCTGATTTTTAGTTTAGTTGCAATATCGTGGATTCTGCTGCCGAATCTGTACTCAAGATAGGCTTCAAAACCATAAGACTTTGACTCATGCAGGTTCAAGATCCTCTCGTCATCTTCCATGACATCGTGCAGAATTGCAGTCGCGATTTCGACACTTGTAATATTGCGATTGACTGATCGATAATGCCTTATTACATCCATTGTGACTGGCCATGTGTGGGTTTCAAGGAATGGCGAAGTACCGTCTTCGCGCATCAGGCCCGAATGGACTTCTTCTGCAACCTCAACTGCTCCCTCAATGTAATCGTCGAGTCGAAGTTTGGCCTCGTCTTGGAGAAAAGCCAAAAAGTCTTGTTCGCTGACTCGGGGAATATCGACTCTTTTCATGCCTTTCTATAGCGCTATAGTTGAACAAAAGATTTTCGTATACTCTTCTGTACCAAAATCATCATATACCCAGGATAGCAGGTTATTAACGCTTCTTGCAGTATTTCAGTGATATAGTTGCTCAGATACTGCTCAGATACTGCTGATAAGAGGCATTAGCCATATAAGCGCGTTAGGAAAAATAGTTGTTCTAGCACTTGCTTACCAGCTCTAAAGGCTTCAATCTGGCAAAAGATGCCTTTCCGCCCAGCGGAGACCAACCTGAGGCAATTGCGCGGCTTGTCAGAGGCTTGCAAAAGAGCGGATGTCAGACGCTGCTAGGCGTGACTGGAAGTGGCAAGACATTTACAATTGCAAATGTCATTGCAAGAGCAAACAAGAATACACTTGTCATTTCTCACAATAAAACCCTTGCAGCGCAACTGTATGCTGAATTCAAAGAGTTCTTCCCAAACAATAACGTCGGCTATTTTGTTAGCTTTTATGACTATTATCAACCTGAGAGTTACATCCCACAGACAGATACCTATATTGAAAAGGATACTGAGGTGAATGAAAAGATAGAGAAAATGAGGCTAGAAGCTACCGCTATGTTGATGTCCGGGGAACCGACGATAATTGTGTCGACGGTATCGTGCATATATTCCCTTGGTTCGCCAAAAGAATGGGACAAAACTGCAATCACCATAAAAAGAGGAGAGACAATAGACCGCAAATTGCTTATTCACAATTTTATTGAAGCTCGCTATGAGCGAAACGATATGTCGCTTGTGCCGGGGAATCTTCGCGTCAAGGGAGACACGATTGACATTATTCCTGGATATTCTGATGACATTATCCGCATCTCTATGTTTGGTGATGAGAT
>JALZFN010000198.1 GCA_030861545.1 Thermoproteota archaeon
GTCCAGACTACAAAAAAAACGCGGCTGCACTTCAGAGGCTCGCTGAAAACCTAAATGGAATCGAGAATATCGTGCAGATAGTTAGGTCCTACCTTTAGATCTATCTTCTTCATATGATTTATAGCAAGTTTTGCCTCAGACTCAATTATGCTGCTATACTTTCCGAGTCTGTCTTTCGCTCTAGCGCTCGTATCCGATTCATATAGGTTTATTCCAATATCTTGTGAGTACGTAACAAGCTCGCTTGACATAAAAGCTAATGGCATAAATGGCGTCTTTCCTATAGAGAGCGTTTCTTGCATTATGGATTCTATCAGCCAAATGGGGTGAACTGCGATACTGAGTGGAAATACGATGCGACGATATTCTTTTAGACCGATCAGGATCTTAGAGATGATCTTCTCCTTGACTAAAGGAGCATACGCATGCTTCATAATAGGGACATTTATTGGCAATACCAATATTGTCTGTTTTGTTCTACCTGTTTTTGAGGCAAGAAGCTGTGCTAGCTTGGCGTTAGTTTCAAGCTCCCTTTCATCGGCGTATGCTAGTACAATGCTGGAGTCAAAGCCTGCATTGGCCGCCATGAGCGACGATAGAAGCGATAAAGAACTGTGAATGCTGCAAAGAACTCTACCCTCTGTGCCGGCTATACGGCCCCCGGCTGCCCTAGATAATTGCAGGCAGACGTATGCTGCCTCTCTCCCTATGACAGTCACGATCAGATGGCTAGCGTCGTGCTCATTCTTTGCAGGCTTGGCTTCTATAGAAGCCAACTTTGCTGTAAGTGCTCCGGATGCAGCAAACTCAATATCTCTATTGACATAATCATATTTCGCAGCCGTCGCTTCTTGGATAACTTTTATGTAAAATCTAGCTCCAGGCATGATTATTTTAGAGCCTACTTCAACTATAGCGTGAGAAAGATCAGTGAAGTCGTTTGAGACCTTTTTGGCTATCGCAACTTTTTCGACTCCAAATAGGTTTGTCAGCCTAGAGGCAAGCTCTACAGGGTCACTTGGCTCACACACGATCCAGTTCTCTTCGATAAGAACACTTGTCTTTCTTCTTGCAACCTTTTTAATCGCTCGCGCAAGTGCGCCCTTATTAGCAAAAGCAGATGGAAAGGCAATAACTACGTTCAAGTCAATAAATAAGGCGAAGGGGATAATTATATTATTCTAAGAAGAAAATAAAATATTATAATGGGGACGTCGCCCCGCTTCAATTTTTACCAGTGGTGCTTTTCGTCTGGAATTAAGCCGATCTGTTCACGCTCGAAGTATCTTTCGAGCTCCTGCGCCCACTTTTCCTTCGCTGCGCCTCCGCCTAGCCCCTTCCTCCTGAGCCAGAACGCTATGACACCTAGCAGAAATACAGCAAACAGCATGGTTCCGAATATGTATATCATGACGTCATAGAACAGCGGGTCGTATGCCGGACCTATCTGCATGACTAGTTGGTCTAACACCATTATCTTTATGCAAAAAATCCAACTATATATACTTGTCTGTCAGGACGAAGACAGGTGCCTAAATCTAAGAAACCCAGCAATAAAGAAAAGGAGATCTTTCCATCCACAAGTTACACCTGCTTGCGTCAATAAGCCGGCTGACGCTGAGCATGGATTAAAGCCAAAAAATAAAATAAAAGAGAGGCGGGTCTTATGTTTTTACTGGCTTAGCGCCTCTGCCTCTGAAGAAGAAGGCTGCGGCTACGCCACCAAATATTACAGCCAGAATTCCAATAAATATATACAGTTGACCAGCTTCAGTTGAAAGCAGTGGTGTGCCGGAACCGGTCGATGGATTCTCTTGTGCTGCTGTAAGCCTTTTCTTAGCCAAAATAGTGACATCGTTGCAGTTTTCGCGAGGTATGTTAAGCTGCTGGCATTCTTGGAGTTGTTCAGGTGAGGCTGATCCCACGCTAGCGCCGCCACCTGCATATTGTGCCCGTGCGGAGCTCGATGAAGAAAATAGTACCAGTGAAGTCAGCGCCAGTGAAGCCAGTACCGCTATGAATGGCTTGTTCATATTACCTTAGCTCTTAGAATTCTAGTATTTAACTTTTTATTTTGGGCTCAACCTCAACTCTAATATGCAGGCGCTCTTCCTAGCGTTGCCTAGATTCCAGGGGCACAAGCAAACATTTAATGCATGTAGCTGCAGAGCAGTGTAGTAAGTATATGGCACGGATTCACGTTCATACTCACGGCAAGTCCCATTCAACCCGTCCTAGTTCCAAGGGTTCTCCAGCCTGGCTAACTCAGGGTAGAGAGGAAGTGTCGGCCCTTGTTGTCAAGCTAGGAAAGGAGGGCTTGAGCGCTAGCGAAATAGGACTGGCGTTTAGGGATCAGTATGGCATACCTCTCGTTAAGCCGATTGTAGGCAAGGGCGTTAGCAAGATTCTGGCTGAGAACAACGTCAAATCAGATATGCCAGAAGATTTGGACAAGCTCGTGAAAAAGGCCCTGGGCCTCCAGAGGCACCTGAAAGTTCACAATAGTGACCACAGGAATGTACGATCGCTCGAGTTGGTAGAATCCAAAATACATCGCCTCTCAAAATATTACAAGAGGGTCGGGAAGCTTCCAAATAACTGGAAATATGCAGCGGTTATTGCTCAGCTAGAGTGACAAAAAGGTACACGTTAGATGGGTGAAAAACTTGCTGATGCGCTTAGACAGTTTTCTGAAAAGCTAAGCTTTACCGTAGAAAATGATAACGAAATAGCCATCCTTACGCATCTTGATGC
>JALZFN010000206.1 GCA_030861545.1 Thermoproteota archaeon
GCATATGACCTAAAGTCTGGTATGTTAGACTCAATAAAGTCCATGACCTTGCTATCGGTCAGTGGATAGGACTCTTTCTTCAACATATCCATAGCAATGGGAAAGGGTATATTGTATGGAAGCTTGTTGCCGTCCCTTAACCGGCCATACTGACTCAATGCATGATATGTCTCTCCTACTACTTCTCCAGTTGTAACGAGCTTTTGCAAGTTCTCTAGATTGTTCTTGTCAAAATCCTCAAAAGCAGTCGCAAGACCTAGTACCTTTAACCCCCTGTCACTGTATTTTCTGTAGATATCGATTGCTTCCGGTATACCATAAAGGAAACACCCGGGGCAATTAACCTGAAAAATTTCAATAAGAACTACATTACCCTTCTCCTTGTCGATGTTGGTCGGTTTTCCCTGAACCCACGCCGAAACTTCTATGTTGGGGGCTTTTGTGCCTATTGTCGCTACCATTCTTCAATCCAATTTCGCAGATATCGTTATAAAATGCTTTTATCCAGGTGCACGCTTTGAAGCTCTTTCTCTAGCCATCGTGGCAAATCTCTGAATATCCTCATCTTCTATTTTGCGCATCGTCTTTGTCTTGCTGTCTATTATGGCCATCTTCAAGTGCCTAGTACTCGTCTTTTCCTCACTCACAAGATAAATTGACTCCACAGCAAGAGCTGCGGCCTCGTCAATACCGAATTCAGGCTTGTAGCTCTTTTCTAGAAACTCAGTCACCTGATCACTGCCGGCGCCAATGGCAACAGCGTCGTAACCGATATATGTACCACTTGGGTCAGTCAGAAAAAGGGCAGCCCCATTCTTGTCAACACCTGCGAGTATCAATGCAACTCCAAAGGGTCTGACACCTGCATACTGAGTGAACTGTTGAGCCATGTCAGCAATATTTTTTGCAACACCCTCGACGTCCACTGGCTCATCATAAATTAGTCTGTTGCTCTGGGCAAAGAACCTTGCATGGTCGACTTGTGTGCGCGCATCCGGAATATATCCCGCTGCGGCTACGCCAATATGGTCATCGACCTGAAATATCTTTTGGGTTACATTAGATATCTGGAGTTTTCTTGTCTTTTCCTCTACTGCGAGAATGACACCGTCTGTGCTTTTGACGCCCATTGCAAGTGTCCCTCGTCTGACAGTTTCGATAGCATATTCTACCTGGTAGAGCCTTCCGTCTGGCGAGAATACTGTAATGGCTCGATCATAGCCTGCTGCTGCTGGTAACAATTCGATCTACTTTTTTCGTAACGTTCCATTTAAGCCTAACTATGAGGCCCGGTCAAAAGCAAATGCAGTCTTGCATGATTTTAATAAGGTTTCATTATACGAGCAGGCATTGGTTCAAGAAGACGTGATATTTTACGGACATCCAAACGTACAGTCACTTCATGCCAAAACTATTGAGATAACCAAGGAGGAGCACCTGACGTTAAGGGGAGACTGTATAATAGGAGTAAGAGCCGATAAGTCATGCGTTGATCTGGACGAACAGCTTAAGCACAAGCTCAAATCAAACTCTGCAATAGTCAGAATAGAGGTGATTGCCGGCAACAATTCATTCCTGGTAACTGGCGCTGGTGACCAAAGACTCGATCTACTGAGCCCACATGACATAGTAATTCGTAAGACAAATTTTGTTTGCCCGCGAACCATGTCTGTTCGCTGTGACAAGGCCTCTCAAGAGATACCGCGGGATTTGGTCAAGACGTTGCAGGACAGAGACAAAAAGGCAATATTCAGGATTACAGTCGAATAATCACCTTCTGGACAGGGGTTTAGCCATAACTTTTTCTGTGTACTCTTTCTTTTCGAGTGTTCTAGCCAAGGCGGCGTTTAGTATCTCAAGTGCGACATATTCCTTGTAGTGGTCGCGGCCGCAAAGATTACATTTATCCTTTCCATCAAAGGCACTAGCGAATTTTTTGTCATCAAGTACTCTCTTTAAAACCCTAAATAGCTTCGAGCTCGTATCGTCTATTAACTTCAAGTGTTCTGCAAGGTCTGGGACATTGTAGCTGAATGTACGCATAGTTGTCATGTAATACTTCAAAACGGCACCTCTTACTTCCACCATCTTAGTGACTTCAATCAGTCCTGCTTTTTTCAAAGTCTCAAGATGGTGCCTGATCGTCGTAGTAGCTTTTTTAAAACCGGAGCGCCAGAGCATCTTGGCGATCTCTTCTGCAGTCATCTGTTTGTGACTCAAAACTTCAAGAATTCTTATCCTGATAGGATCGTTTAGCCCTTGTGCTGATCTGTGTCCTAGTGTAGTTACTCGTTTCATCTTGACGTCCTTTTGAAAAAGAGTCCCAGGCATTACGGTAATAAAAAGTGAATAGGCATGCTAAAGATACTTGTTAATTAATTTTATCTTAGTCGTCAATTATTTTGACCATAATAGATTCGTTATAATTAATATCTATCTAAACTAGTATTCATACGGACATTTTGATTAGTGTCAGAATGATATTATAGCTATGATACCATTCTAACAGATATGCAAGTAATATTGTAACCATTCTTGCTAGCTAGCTAACTGTTCTTATGTGAGT
>JALZFN010000094.1 GCA_030861545.1 Thermoproteota archaeon
TACACCTCAATACCTAGGAGATCTCGAAGATAATTCTCCGCTGCCATTCAGTATTCCTCTGGCAATTGGCATCAATGACGGTAGCAATAGCAGCATCATTGCACCAGGAAATTACCCCATTTCACTTAGAATTACCTATAGTGACGAGTTGAGAAATACACATGAAGTGATCCTCAATAGAACGGTCTCATATAGTCCGCCACAGCAAGAGCAATCTTCTTCTAACCAAGGGTTCCTTGGGTTTAGTTCTCCTACTAGTCAAAGTAGCACAAGCAATTCCATTCTTCCGCTTGTGCTCATATTTGCAGCAATAGCTGCAGCTGCAATTATTATCATGATAGTTATGCGACGCAGGTCAAGAGCGAAAAAGATTTCCCGACTTGTGGGTCGCCAAGAAGATGATAACGATGACGACGATTTTGATACTCCCTCTGATCAATATCTGGGCTCTTCAAGTGAGGACGAACCTCCAAGTAAGCAGTAAGATACACTTTGTATATTTTCCTAAGGAAATAGATTGCTGGAAATTACTCTACAAATGCCGGTAACAGGTTTTAGCTATATAGCAGTTTGTTTCTCATTACGAAAGCAAATTTCTAGTTGCGTAACAGCAGAGCATGATCTGCCACGTTAGATATTTACTCTTTCAAACTCTAGTTAAATATAACATGTAATTCAGTTCAAAATATGTATCATATAAAATCGAAATCTCAGGAGAGCCTATTCTGCTCATCCGATTGTAACATTTTTCAATATACTCAAATGTAACGTTTTTATACCTTACAAAAAGAGCAAGTCATGCCTTGGCTGGAGAAACCGCCGCGGACTTTACTCCAATTCTCTACATGCTCGGTTTCGGCCTATTGGCTGCTATTCCTGCTTTGGTATTATCACGTCTTATCTCTCCACGACGTCGGTATAATCCCGTCAAGTTCCTTCCTATGGAGTGCGGACAGATGCCTACAGGGGAAGGTAGGTCGCATTTCATGATGCAGTATTATGCGTATATCTTGATGTTTGTTGTCTTTGACGTAATGTCCATATTCCTATATGCGTGGGGAACCGCGCTATTTAACATCCCTCGTGCAGCTACACTTCCAATCATTGGATTTCTTGCAATAATGTTCGCTGCGATGGCCTATGCACTATACCTTTCAGGGAGGAAGGGAATATGGTAATGTCGCTAACAAGCGTTAAATATCTATGCTGCGAGAAAAATATCAAGGAGGACCGGCATCAATAATGAAAAGAGAACTAGTCAGCCCCACAAATTTTAATGTGCTTGTGAGCAAGCTAAGCGATGTATTAGTCAAAGCACTTGATGCACCGCTAGGCTATGCCATAAATTGGGGCAGAGTTTGGTCACTTTGGCCTGTTCACCTGGAAACTGCCTGCTGTAGCGTCGAGTTTGGAGCAGCATCGGGACCAAGGTATGATGTCGAGAGGTTCGGCATTATCGAAGCGTTCGGCTCTCTACGCCAATGCGACCTTATCGTCGTGCAGGGGACAGTTACGAGAAAGATGGCCCCCCGATTGAGAATGGTCTATGACCAGATGCCAGAGCCAAAGTACGTGATTGCGATGGGTGCTTGTGCGATTACAGGCGGGCTATACATTGACTCATATAATGTGCTGCCGGGAGTAGATGGTATTGTCCCAGTAGACGTGTATGTGCCTGGTTGTCCTCCAAGGCCTGAAACACTTATTCAAGGCACTATGCTCCTGCAAGAGAAGATCAAAAGATCAAAGATAAGATAGTGGAATGAGCACCAATAACAAAGAAGAGGTACACAAGCCGGCAGCCACTGGCAGCCAGCCGAAGCAATCTAGTTCTAACAATAATACTGCTGAAAAGTCACCACCACCGGCACCATCAGCTTCCCCTCAGCCAAAGCCAATTTCGTCTAAGCCGACGGCACCGTCTCCTGCCGCTTCGCCGCCGGCAGCGGCCGCCAAGCCAGGGACCGCAGCCTCGCCTCCCAAAAAAGAACCTGAACCTCCAGCTTTTGAAAAGGGGCTCGTTGACGAGATCAGGAAAAAGTTTGGCGACTTGGTTAAGGTAGTTTTTATCAAGCCTCTTAGGATCAAGATACAAGTTGATCCTAACAACATTGTCGAAGTGGCAACCTTTCTGCGCGATAGCATGGGATTTGATCATGCCGAATCAGTCGCAGGCACAGACTACCCCAAAGACAATCAGATCGAAGTTGTGTATCATTTAGGCTCCTACTCGCGTGAAAATCTTGGCGCTCACATCCTTGGGCTTACCGCTAGAACTAGCAGAGACGATGCACGGCTCCCAACATTAATTAACGTCTACAAGAGTGTGGAATATCACGAAAGGGAATGCTATGAAATGCTAGGCGTCTACTTTGAGGGCCACCCAAGAAATGAGCGATTCCTGCTACCGGAGGACTGGGCAGATATTCCGCCGCTCAGGAAAGACTTCAGAATAAAGGGGAGATAGCATATATAATAATATGACAAGCATTGAAGAGAAGTTTGAGGAATCAAAGAAACTAGGACTCCAAATAGTGAAAGAGTCCGAAGAAGATAGGCTCATGACACTAAGCGTTGGCCCGCAGCATCCCGGCTCAGGTCACTTCCGCTTCACAGTCAAAGTAGATGGCGACTATATCGTCTATTGTGATCCAGATCCCGGCTACGTCCATCGAGGTGAGGAAAAAATGTGCGAATATAGAAATGCCATCCAAAACATCCCACATCTTGAAAGGCCAGTAATCCATGATTCTGCAAACATCAATTATTCGTATAGCCTTGCAATTGAAGAGCTTGTCGGGATCGAAGTGCCTCGTCGCGGTCAATTCATCAGAGCAATAGCATCAGAGCTTAATCGCGAAGTTTACACACTCTACTGGCTTGCAATCTATGGTATATTTCTTGGGCATTCGACTATGTTCATGTGGCCAACTGGCGACAGAGAGCTTTTCATTGATCTTCTGGAAGCGCTTACCGGGGCAAGGGTGACGCACGCCTTCAATATTCCCGGTGGAGTCAGAAACGATGTGCCAGAAGGTTTCAAGGACAGGTGCTTAAGTCAGATAAGGTACTTCCAAAAGCGTCTCAAGGAATATGAGGATATTATTTACAACAACCCACTTTTTAGGCAGAGGACTGAAGGAGTGGCTGTACTACCAAAGGAAGATGCCATACGGCTTGGAGTAACGGGCTCTGTTGTACGTGCATCCGGTGTGCCGTTTGATGTACGCAAAGCCGAGCCGTATGACATTTATAATGAGATCGATTTCAAAGTGCAATACATGAAGAC
>JALZFN010000225.1 GCA_030861545.1 Thermoproteota archaeon
GTCTAACCTTGCATCATGATCACGGCGCATAGTCCATTATGTAATCTGGCTGGCCAGGAGTGCCATTGACCCTCACAGAGACGTCGACCCAATAGGAAAATGATGAGGGGTTGCCGATATAAAGGTCCTCAATAGGAAATTCAACTCTATTCTCTGGCATGTCGGGAATACTTGTAGGTGAAATGATGAACCTTCCGACCGTCCTGTCAAACACTGAAAAATACCATCCTCCAAGGGTAGAGTTATTGCCACTCGAACCGAAGTTTTGAAATCTAATTACATATTGCTGCTCTCTATCTGTTATCGGACTGGTAGTGATGATATGCCACCGATACTGCGTTTCGTACTTGTCGTTGTCATTTGGATTGCCTGCAAGCTCTATTGTGAAAAAGAATGCCTCTCCCCTCTTTTGCACACTCGCTCCCAAGATATCATGGTAATCCTCTACCTCTGGAATCACCCCTGTCCCATTCTGTTGGTATACTGGTGTCACATCATCTTTCGTATCTTCTATCCTGCTGTCAGCGTTGTTATTGTAAATCCCAACCGATTGCCTAGCGCCTATCCTTATCTCAGGCCCCAAACCGGATAGACCAATTGAAACTGGAACAAGTGTTGCAATTGCAACTGCAATAACCAGAATAGATGACGCCTTGAGCATATGTAAAATCAAGCAGAGGTTGTATTTGCGTATTTTGCCAAGAGATTTTTAAAGCTAAGATAAGATTGAATGAGTGTGCCAGCCAGCGAATTTTCGCAATTTGTCTATGTGTGTGAGAAGATTCGCCAGCAAGCAAGCAAAAATGCCAAGGTGGCTACTATTGCAGAATACTTGCTCCACCTGGGCCACGACGACGGCAACAACAATACCTCGCTTGCAGCAGCTGTGCTCTTTATGTCCGGTGCTATCTTTCCCAAGGGTTCTGGTCTTGCGCTCAATGTAGGTTTTAATACTATAATGCGGTCGTTTTCTGAAATCGGGCGTCTGGAGCCAGAAGAAATACAAAAGATTTACTTAAAGCACGGCGACATGGGTGCACTTGCTGAATATGTAGTTTCCAAGAGGCAGCAAAGCCCCCTTATGGCTCAGCAGTTGCTACTGCCAGACCTACACGACCAGCTAAGGAAAATCGCTGATGCAGCCGGTTCTGGCGCATCAGCAGCAAAAAGAAAAGTTCTGACTGGGCTTCTCATAAACTGCTCTCCTCTTGAAGCAAAATACTTGATCAAGATAGTAACTGGGGAGCTGCGTGTTGGTGCGGTAGAGGGACTAGTTGAGCTTGCAATTGCCAAGGCATTTGGACGAGACATGCTTGCAGTTAGGCAAGCTATGTTGCTGTCCGGAGATATTGCACAGGTGGCACTGCTTGCAAAAAAGAATGCGCTGTCAACTGCCATAATGAAGCCACTTACTCCTCTAAGCTTCATGCTAGCAGATGTAATGTTTAGCGCAGAGGAGATTGCACAGTATTATAGCAAGCCGCTGATTTGCGAGTTTAAGTATGACGGTATAAGGGTACAGCTTCACAAATTCAGCGGCAAAGTTAGGATGTTCTCAAGGAAGCTGGAAGATGTTACAAACTCTTTCCCAGAGATTGCATCTGCTGCAGCTTTGCTGCCAGCAGAATTCATTATGGACGGCGAAGTGCTCGCTTATAGGGAAGGTAGGCCGCTTCATTTTCAGGAATTGCAAAAGAGGCTTAGGAGAAAAGCCGTTACGGACCATCTGATAGGCGAGATCCCAATTGTGTATATCCCCTACGATATCCTGTATCTTAACGGGCAGCCGCTCATCAATAGGCCGCTTACGGAGCGCAAGGAACTGCTGTCGCAGATCAGATTTAAACAGCCAATAATCGACCTTGGTTATAGGATTGTGTCTACAGCTCAGCAGATCGCTTGCGCGTTTAACGAAAGTAGGGATGGGGGGCACGAAGGACTGGTAGTCAAAGAGCTTGAATCTCAGTACTATCCCGGCAAGCGGGGTAGGCACTGGACCAAACTAAAGCATGAGCTTGATACCATCGACGCTGTAATCGTCATTGCAGAGTATGGCCATGGTAAGCGTGCTGGGACTTTGTCTGATTATACTTTTGCGGTAAAGGACGATCATGATGGTGGCGGGGGTTCGCTCAAGACGATAGGCAAGGCATACTCTGGCCTGACAGACGCTGAGATCGCCAAGATGACTGACAAGTTACGGTCAATAACAATCAAAGATGAGGGTTATAGACTGATCGTCAGGCCAGAGATTGTTCTTGAAGTTGCGTTTGATAGTATACAGAAAAGTGACAGACATGACAGTGGGTTTGCGCTTCGCTTTCCTAGGATTAAGTATATTCGAACGGACAAGACTGTAAGCGATATTGACACAATGGAAAAGGTGTATAGTATCTATGAGCACCAGTCGTATGTCAAGAGTCGCTAGCTTGCTCTCTATCTTCGCCATCTTTGTCGCGTAGTTACTTTGCGGAGAGAGAGCATACGAATAGACGCATAGCATGCAAAAAGTGTACGAGCATACATTCAGGTGTGTATTTCTATGCATAGTGCTAAAGAATAAAAGATCAAAGATGTACTTTCACACTCAATAACTTGCTAAAGGCAACCATTCTTATTGTCACAGTTGCAGCGGCACTAATAGCTTATTTCTCACTCTCACTTTATATTTTTCCTCAATCATACCAGTTAATAGAGCCTCGAAGGCCCCAGGCGACCGTGACAGGTGTGAACCTGTCTGCACATAACATTACTTTAGGCCAGCCACTTGTTATCTCTGTGGCTGGGACAAATAGTGGCGATGAGGCTGATATGCAGATTGTATCTGTAGGATTTCCAAACCTCACAACTACTGACAACATCAAAATACTACGGCATGATTTTGTCCAGACGCCAGTGTTGATAGCTGCCGGCGAGCGGTTGAGCTCCGAATATTCCAATACAGAAAGGCCTGTAGTAGCGCAATATGCTTCAATTGAAGCTTTCAGCAGACCATGGGAAACAGGCAAGACCTACAGCACTGACGTACAGGTAGTACCAAAGGCGGAGGGCAAATTTGTGGTCTTTGTCAAATCTATAGCGCTACCTCACACCTGGGAGGGGGCGCATTACCCCAAGAATGGTATTCTGGATCACCAGAAAGAGTTTGTAGAAATATATTCAATTAAAGTGACAAAGCCTTAATTATTCTACCTGCTAAGATTGGATTGACATTGAACTATTTCCGGCGTCAAGAATACTTTGCACTCCCTGGTCTTGGTTCCTCCAATCTGCTTGCAGGCTATGTGCTTGTGAGCCTGGGCATACTCCTGGCCGCCGCCGGCGGCAGCTGGGATATCACTAATCACCTACTCAACAAGCCTGAAACTTTTTTTGCACCTCCTCATGCAGTGCTCTACTCTGGTGCGGCTTCGGCAGTCGTAGGTACAGTGTTATTATTCTCTGCTTCAAAATCAAATGCTGACAAGAAGATCATCTGGCCGGTGAAGCTAGTGATAGCTGGCGTAGTAATGCTGATAGGTGCTGCTCCAGCGGACTTTATGTGGCACTCCGCCTTTGGACTTGACGGCCTGCTTAGTCCTCCTCACTTTGTGCTTGTAAGCGGCATGGTGGCAAGTAGTACTGGCGCGCTTGCAGGCTTGGCTCAGAGTACGAGAAGGTTGCCTTCCAGCCTGATTGTTGTTGCAATACTGCCAATATGGCTTTCGGCATCAGGAATGATCGATATGTTTTCTCTTCCATTCTCAGAGACTCAATACTTTAACTTTAACCCCCACCCGGCTCTTGGAGTGGCTGTTGCTACGCTTGCCTTTCCATTTTTGATATCAGCCTGCCTGATAGGATCGTCTGCCCTTGTCGGCAAAAGGTTTGGCGTGCTCTCTATGACTGGTGCATCGTTCATTTTGATAGGTGTAATGACTTCGATCATTCCAAACAGTGCACTTGTCGCTACTATTCCATTCTACATATCAGGCATTATCCCGATCGTAGCGGCTGACGCACTGCTTGCATTTTCCAGATCGCAAATTTCATTTTATGCTGCAGGTATAATAGTCAGCCTTACGTTCTTTATGCTATACTATCCACTGATAACCTACACCTACAACGAAGTATTTGAAAGAAAGGTTGTATGGCCAAGCCTGATTGCGACGATATACTTTGGGCTGATCCAAAATGTGTTTTCGCTTGTAGCCCTTCCGACAGCTGCAATGGGAGTTTTTGGAGCCCTAGTAGGTGAGAGGCTTGATCGCTCTAAACAAAAATATTTAACATTGTTTCAATTGCGTACGTAACACAACTAGAATGCAAAAGATAAATGCTGGGCTGCTGCGTTGTTTCCTGATTGCAAAATCCTGATGCACCATATAGGGTCCTGCAAAAAAGCAATTGCACAGCCTACTTTTACCTGAAGGATTGCATAATAGGATTGAAGGAAAACGTCAGAGACAAGTCGGCTGATGTGGTCGTCACATCTCCTCCCTATAACATCGGCACCGGTT
>JALZFN010000250.1 GCA_030861545.1 Thermoproteota archaeon
GAATGCGGCTTTAGCTGTTTTTTCGTTTCATTATTTTTTGCGAATTCGGTTTGCTCATAGGTACTTTATGGCAAATAATATGAAGGGCACACTCTCCAAGGGGAGGCTTAATAATTAGGAGCAAGCACTGAGAGGTTATTTGCCCAAACCTAAGCGAAACAAGATGGAGATATACAATGATATCCTCAGCGCAATCAACCTAGAATTAACAAATGGTGAGGCAAAACCTACCAGAGTGCAGATCCTTAGCAACCTTGCCTATGACAAACTTGTCAGATATCTGAACGAATTAGAGAGTAAGAAAATGATCATACGAGATCCGCTTGGGATAACTGAAAAAGGCCGAGATTTTTTGCAAGATTATGATCGGATTAAAGGCTTCGTCACTGCAATGGGCATAAAATATTTCGATATTCCAGGGAGGGAGATTTATGAACTCTGAAAGAGCAAGTTATCGACCAATAAAGTTCCTTGATAGAATGGAAGGAAATAATCACATAGTCCTCCTATACGACAACCAAAAGTATGCAGATTTGATCATAGCTAGGTATATTTTGAATGGTCTGCAGAAAGGGGAGTCTTGTATTTTCTTTACTTCTGACAAGCCCGAAGCGATTGAAGAAAGATTGTATGCTGAGGGTATTGATGTCGGTTCATACAAGCAGAAAAACTTACTACGCATCCATTGCATTGACAGATCTGAAGCGAATAGGCTCGATCCACTTAGTTCTCTTAAACGCATAAGAGAAGAGGCTACCGGAGGCATGAAACCTCCCTACAGATTTGTCGGCAGAACGATAACTGATACAGGATCAAAAGAAGGGATGAAACTGGGAATGGCCATAGAAAAAACAGGCCACGACCATTTTGAGGAATTTGACAATTCACAGTTGTGCTACTATGATATTTCTGGAATAGAGCAAATGCAAAGACGCGAATGGATCAGAGGGCTTTTGAAAAACCATCACCACGTAATCTATGCAACGGAACCTGACAGATCGGTAGCATTTGAAACCATGCTACTAGAAGATGAAGAGTAGTATAGTTTAAAAGAAATACGCCTAGATTAGGGCATCTTAGCGTAGTGACATGCACCGATTGCACTATCTCGGATTAACACATGCTTTTATAGAAATTCCAAAGTTAATTCTGCAGATGACAAACTAAGGAAATATGATATAGATTGTGTAAAAAATCAAGCAATGAAGAAGCCATACAATCATTTTCAATAAAAGATCTCTCACAATAAGTTTTATGTGTGTGTACATGTATACATCATTTTAAATTACAATCTATTTTCGAAATCATGATATAAGCCCCCACGCTAGCTGTGATAAGATACATGTTGGACAACGATGACCCCTCTTCGTCTTCTTCGGCTGCAATTCCTTTTCCAACGCTTACGATCCTGTATTTGCCAGCAGAGGCAAAGACGGTAGTTGAAGAAGTGGGTCAGAAATATCCCAACAGCACAGTTGAAGAGTGTGTAGGTTTTTTCCATGGGATGCAGCGACAGTATAAAAAAGTGACGATCTGGAGCCAGGGCATAGATAGCCTGTGGCTCAATGCAGTAGTAGCAAGAGCGAAAGAGCTTGCCGGTGTGGAATTTGTGACACTTGTTTCAGGCGGCATAATGTACCTCTTATAGAGGGCCAACAAGGCCGCCACCACGGGCAATAGTATTAGCCTGCAGAACCAAACTTCCTCGGAGGCGAGGGCGGAGGGACTTGCTACAATGCAGATTATCCCATATTTAGCCCAATAGTCTATTAAAACAAATTTATCCTCTTTGCTCAGTGCACATAGGTGATAAGTCCTTTTTACTTGATCGTCAAATGGTGACAATATTCTTGCATCCTATAATATTTGACAGGGATACAATTTTTTAACCATAGGATGTTCTAATACAGAAGTAATCAAAACAGATAATAAGTTTCAACAAACAATTTTGCCTTCAGTTATGCATACAGATTGATCAACAATTTATTGTTATGTCATATGTACTTCTAATATCGAAGTCATATAGAATTCCTTGTTGATTTGCAACATCATCATTAATAGGAGATTAGATACGAGTTAAAGTTTCGGTTTGAATGACCTTCATCTTTGGAATTTTGCTCTCTATTTCTTTCTTCTTTTTATCAATTTCGGAACTCTTCCATTTAGCAAAACATGTGATATGAGTTGCGTTGTCTTCTACTTTTCCAAGGTATACTTCCTTGACTCCTATTTCTTTAAGAGTTTTTTTAATAATTTTAGGTTCCAAATCTAGCTCTTTGCCAAGATACTTTAACATTAGGAGGGTTTTTTCATCAGCCATGCTACTATCTGTATATTATGTTTTATCGTGATATCGGTTATAAGTCTTCCATGTCCAAGCTTTAGAAGCTTTTACAGGGGCACTACTTCCAAAGGAATTTTCTCATTTACTCTTGCAAGCTTTCAATAAAAACACCATATTGCTACTACTTCCATATACTGTTACCATTGATTCATGTTATGCCGCCATATGGTATATTTTACATATGTTACTTGCGGAGAGAGGCACATCATATACGCAAAAAATGAGCAGCAGAGCATTTATTTTTCAGACCTTTTGCATATGGCCGATTCGCGCAAACATGAGGTACCTGCCATAAAGATCAACCCATCACATACACAGTATTTCGAGTTTGTATGAGAGACATTATAGAAGATGTAGAGAAGAATAAGAAATAAGACCTTAAGAAGTTCAGTATATTAAATAGCACATCTCTATTGTTGTGTTACTCAAGAGTAGGCAACCTTAGTTCTCTACCGCCAAATCCCTCCACTTTGCAAAACCCATAAGGATATAAAGTTCTCATACTGCCACCTGCTTCGGCATGTCTTGCCATGTCAATTTTTGCGCTAACAAGGCTGTCCTGTAGACGCTACCGTATATTCCATCTGTGCCTTGGAACATTTAGGTGATCACAATTAGTCTTTGCTTCCTTGCAAAGTAGATTGCAAACAATGCCACAGAGGTAATCTGCAATATTGTTATGGGTAGGTCAAATATTCCAACTGAATAAGGTATTGGCAAAAAGACTTCTAGAATTATCTTTAACCCTTGGTCCAGTGCAAGGGCCAGACCTACGATTGCTAATGGCACAAGCCTTTTAGAAATATAATACCAAACTGCAAGAATTCCCAAAGAGGCTATTAATCCAAATATTCCTCCCATTGCACTAATGATTGAGTTATCGCCGAATATTCCGTAGCATATGGAATGGCCTCCCCTGAAGTCCAGCCAAATTCGAAACTGATAGCCACTCGCAGAGCAAACCGCCGTATGCCCAAGCTCATGAAACAGACTGACAGGGATAATCAGTACGATATAAAGGAGATAAGAATAACCTATGATTCGACGATATTCATTTAACTTTGTCATTGTTATAAGTCTCGGCCATATTATGCAGTACAAAAAGAATAATGAGATTTCTACTTATAACCCTTGATTACCATTGACAAGTAACTTCGATAACTGAGAATATTAAGCAATTCCCTAAGGTGTCATATGTGTGTGCATGTCATTTCTTGTGTCATTTTGTGTGTGTATTGTGTGTGTAATATATGTAGATGGGAAACAATAGTAGAAGTACAAGCCACTGTTTAGATAAATAGAGAAAAGTTTATGGGATGATGAACTCTCGAACGGCAAGTTACGCCTATGACCTTTGTTATTTACCGGCTATCCGCCAACAGTAGGATTTGCTGTGGAACCAACCACAATCAGAGATGATGTCCTTCACATGCAGTAGTATTATGACTACAAGACTTGTTGGGAAAAAAGAAACTAAATTTCTTTTATTTTCTCATCTTTGCTTATGCATGTCAGAAAAACTTTCAGAACTCTTTGTTATATTATATATATGATTAGTGCCTATTAGAGAAGAGTGAAGCAGCAATAGCATTATCTATGTACTGCCATAAGGATAAATTTGGTCAAATCGCTTACTCTTGTACTGACAAGATAATGAACTGGATAAGCTTTACAAATCCGAGTTCTCGTATTTTGATGACACTAAAGATTATCGCAGGTGCTTCCTTCATTCTACTAGGCCTATTGTTCGTATTCGCTGACGGTAAATGGATAGAAGGAGCAATCTTAGTATCAGTTTCGTTTACGTGGCTATTCTTTGTGATCAGGAACTACAAAAAAGGGCACATGGATCTTGAGTCGTTACGATAAAAGTTAGGATCGTCTGTGGCTGCTAGCAAAAAATACTACTCATCCCAGTTCTTTTTGACTCCCTCATATCAAAACTTCTGGACTTGGCCTGAATGGAGAAATGAAATCTGATTTTCTTCATCTCACAAGATATAGATTCTAACAGCTTTTTGTTGTTGAATCGCCAAAGGCATCCTGAAGAATCATACTAGTCCCGCAACAAAAAGAGACAAATTTAGCACCAGTATCATCATCATAGCTATATTATGTGGCAAAACCTCCTCCTCTCTACATGGGGTTGCATACCTGAACTTACAAAAGATTGCCAAGACATGACTAATGCTTCAAGCACATACCTTGGAATTGTAATTGGAGCAGTTATTGGAGGGATAATCACCTGGTGGATCTACAACAGACAAAAGAAAACCTCTGATAAACAAGATCTAGCGCTCAGCCACATAAAAGAACTCAATGAGCGCCACGATAGAATTCTAAAAAGGCTAGAAGAATCTGAACGCCGTCATGATGCGACTTTGAACGCGATATTGGAGCTGAACAAGAAAATAGAGCATATCATAGAAAGGCAAGATAAGTTGCAAAAGTCAATTCAGATTGGATTATCAAATGATACCGACTGAAAAGATCAGAGAAGGACAATAGATAGTAAAATAAAATCAGCAGATATTTCGGATCGGGATAACATGAAATAAGATGGCTAATGTCACACTCATTTCCTCTCTGATAGCATTAGATAAATAATTTGACAATACCCATTTTATCGCTGATGATGAGGATGATGTTTTCTTGATCGATCATAAATGACAATATGAGTTATACAGTATATATCATCCTGATCTTCATTTTAGAAGTAATACACAGATGAGATCATTTGGTGGAAATGAAGAATTTTCGAAATTATGATTTAAAGAAAAGAAAGATAAAGCCTCCCGCAAAAGGAAAAGAATAGAGAGCCACCAATCTTTACATTCTTGATAATTCAGCATAGTCTACCTCTTCTACTAGTAGCGTTGTTGCCATTGGAGGTATCAATTTACTCAGATCCTCATATTTCTCCATAAATTGATATCCTTTTTGAGTTATTGTAAATATTTGATTAGCATTATCATACGCGATAAGACCATTATGCGTCATCGTTTCTAGATATTTTCTTAGCTGTCCATAAGAAATCATGGTCTTACGCATAATCTTTGTCTTGGTGGCTGCACCATTGTGTGTTGCATTCAGTAGATGAGCAATAATATCTATTCTATTTCTGTATTTTTGGCTCATGATGATGCAGACCAATTAGCTGGCAAATGACCTAATTAAGATGAATTAACCATGTTAATGCATGTGAGCAAGCGCTGCAATAATAGTCATAGCGACTATGACAACATATTATTGCATAAGGTCTAGGACCATCTTCAACTCTAAAATTTCCTTTTCAACTAATTCCTTGTCGATTTCAGAAGTATATGGCAAGAGTCTCTGGCATGCCTCAAGCTGGTTTTTGATAACGTCTTTTTTGTCCAGAAAAAGGATCTGACGGGTATCGTCAGCGAAGGAGTAAACCACTTTTCCATTTTTAGATGCGGACCCACAGGTTTTTGCCGTCAAGATTGGAGCCATATCAGAATCAGAAGTAACAACGATGTTCATAGATATATCTTCCAAAGAAGGGGAGGAGGATAAATTAAAAGCTCGATTAACCATGTTAATGCCTCACGCTAGCCGTATATGTTCACTCCATAAACAAGTTAGAAGGGACAAAGGATTGGCACAACCAACAACAAGGAAAAATATCAAACCTTGAAAGCGTTAGCTGATAACAGAATAGAAGGTCAAACCCTGTAAGGGGATTAACAAAGTTAAGTCAGGACTTTTAATGTCTTTGCGTTAAGGTCTATCTGAGAGAGTATTAATGGATCATCAAGGCAGAGCTTTCCTCATTCAGCAAATAATATGGTTAGCAATAGGATTTGCCATTAGTTTGACAATCTCATTTCTTGTACCTTTTCCCTATTCCCTTGGCATAATGATGGGTACATTCTTAGGAATGTCATATGCTATCCGAGCATGGGCAATTAAGAAAATTAGGCGCTCAGCCGGTCACTTCAATGAATCTATCTCTGATTATATTCTTGGATTTAACCATGGAAAGGCACTAAATTTTTACTGCATGAACTGCGGATCCAAACATAATATGAGAGAATGTCCAAATTGTGGCAGCAAAGCAAGAAGGATGGGATAGTATTACGTAATATTTTCTTTGGATACATAATGTGTTGGCATCATCATATTCTCTATTCACTGTTTTTTACTGCAAAATAGAAAAAAAGAAGAATAATCACAAAAGTAGAACTCTAAACGCAAGATAGATGCAACTCAAGACTATTAGCATTATTATTCTAAAGAAAAGTCTTCTGGTTTTCCGTAAATATTTAGGAGCCTATTCTCGCAAACATGAGTTACTCCTATAAGGCCCATAGGCTCAAAGTACTGTTATTTATGTATATTCTACGCTTCTACAACAGGACTACTCGAGATCATTCTGCACGACATAAGGATGTTAGTGAAGTATACACTTGAAACCCTTATGAACATAGTAGCAGTAAAAAAACCAACAACCTTATACTTCTCTCAATCTTTTTGCCCTTGTAAGACAATTCAGATTTGAATTCCTCTGGCGATGATGACCACAAAATTAAACCAGATGCTTCCATCAAGGCAGAAGGCAATGGCGGAATGCGCAATGTTATGGCGCTTGGGATAGTCAGTTTTTTTACAGATTTTTCGACAGAGATGGTTCTTGGAGTTTTACCACTGTTTATAGTTTCTTCTCTTGGAGCGTCAAGGGCATTTCTTGGAGTAATTGAAGGGTCATCTGAGCTTACCAGTTATGCATTTAGGATGGTTTCTGGTTCTTTGTCTGACAAGGTAGGAAAAAGAAAGATTTTCGTTATTGCTGGTTATAGTCTGTCTACTATAACAAAACCCTTCTTTGCAGCTTCAAGTGGATGGTTTGATGCTTTTGTAGTTAGATTTGGCGACAGAATGGGAAAAGGTCTGAGAACTGCTCCACGTGACGCATTGATTGCTGACTCGGTCCAAGAATCAAGAGCAGGTAAAGCCTTTGGACTGCACAGGACAATTGACCAAAGCGGTGCCATTATCGGCCCTGTTGCAGCATTTGCGCTGCTTCAGTTCACAGACATAAGAGGCATATTTCTAATATCATTGATACCTGGCGCCATAGCAGTTCTGATTCTGGTATTTTTTGTGAAGGAGGTGGCAATCAGGAGATCTCTGGCACAGACAGATATTCTCTCAAATATTGACCGTGTGATAAGGGGCAACCGAGCTTTTATTCTACTTTTAATTATTACACGTATCTTTGGCATAGGGGCTTTTAATTTCTCCTTTATTTTACTTCGGGCATCAGATCTGGGGATCTCAGATACTTTCATTCCGTTGGTTTATGCCACAATCAATGTAGTCCATACTGCTGTTGGCATACCTTTTGGTATCTTGGCTGATAAAGTGGGAAAAGAAAAAGTGCTGATAATTGGCTATTCAGTGTTTGCCATCTCGACTGTTCTTATGTTGCTATTCTCGGGTAATACATTTTATGCTTACATATTGGCAGCCGTCTTTGGTCTATACATGGGCATCTCCGAAACTGCCCAGCGTGCAGTAGTTCCAAAGTATGTGGTGTCAGAATTGAGGGGGACTGCTTATGGTCTGTACAATGTCGTAATAGGGGCAACATTTTTTGTGGCAAATGTTATTTTTGGATTTTTATGGGATAACTATAGTTTAGATACCGCTGTATCTTACAGCATAATCATGACAGTAGCTGCAATTTCGGGCATGTTCATATTTATTAGAAGACATCACCACAAGTACTAGTATTTTACTTGCGTGGCGGTAGGCATATTACACACACACACAAAAACAGCACCAGAGGATTTATTTTAGAAGTCTTTTGATTTCTGTTCCTTTTTTGCATGTAGAGAGTCTCTATTCACTCAAGCACAAGAGGTGTGTGTCTCTACTACAATCATAACCTCAAGAAATAATAGCTGCCGCAATTATATTATGTTGCGATATGAAAGAAGAGAAGAGCGAAAAGATGAAACGGTGCCCCATCTGCGGATGCACTGAACACAAGCTCATTGGGTGCGGAAAGCACTGGGCAAAACACAAAGAAGGACCTGACGGCAGATGCATATCCTATACATCACTTTAGCTCATAAAGCGCGACAGATAGCTTAAATGCTAACCTATCATCAGTTGCAGCCGCAATTGGGACTACATATTTTTGGGTCTCTTCTTTGTATCTTATAACCCTGTCCTTGAAACCTTGTCCCCTCATGCTTCGGATATCATCGAGCCGCTCTGCCAGCTTGATATAGCGAGCATCCTTGGACGATTTTGTCATGCTGGCAAAGTATTCTTCTAATGCCTTTTCTTTAGTCCAGGAATCAATGGCGCGCAATATAGAATGGACGCGCTCACCAAATTCTTCCTGTTCGTCGTCAGGTATGTGCGTGTCGTGCAGTAGGGCAGCGCATATGAGAGCAGTATCGCGTATCTTGAGTTCTTCGGCTAAAATAAGCGCAACCCTCAGAGAATGGTTGATATAGTGTTCACCTTTATTCATGGGTTGTCCCTTATGGACTTTGGTTGCGAGCCCAAATGCTCTTGTTATCTGGACAACATCGTCGGGGTTTTCATCAAAGGACCTGACCAGCCTGGTGAACCCAGCTTTAAAATCTGAATTCATGAATTGCTAGGTCTAGGCTTGAACCCCTATGTAACTTTGCCTGTGCCTCTATTGTTCAAATCCAAGTATTGGAATGCTTCCGAAAAGGTTATTGGCCTCAGTGCCCTTCTCAAATCCCACTACCAGTATGCCGTTTTGGATCATTATGGTAACAGGAGTATCTTGCAGAGCAGTTGTGCTGTTTGATGTAACATCTATTGTACCTACCAGCACCAAACTATTGTTTATCTCACTAACGGAACGCAGCACAAGGCCATTCATGTCATAGTCTATTGAGCCAGAACCATTTGTAGGTCTGTAGATAAAATTGGCGACAAATCCTGCTGTCCCATTAATAGACCAGTTACCAAAAAGGACGGCGTCCACCTCGCCGCTTGTGAGGTTAACACGAGAGCTTGCGATCTTGCCTGATGATTGCCTATCTATTTTGAGATCACCACCAGTACCGCTTATTATTGAAGAAGAAACACTGTTACCACCGTTGTTTTGATTAATCACGAGCGAGCTGCTGCTTGAACTTGATTGCTGTGTGGTTGATGAGGAGGAGGAAGAAGAAGATGATTGCTGTGTGGTTGATGATGTTGATGATGATGTCGCTATCGAGTTGTTTATTCCATAACCAACGGTAGTGCAGATAATAGTACCGAGTAATGCGAGTACAACATAAGTAGTCAGATTCATATTGTTGTATTCGAATAGGGCAGGTATAGGTGTTATGCTGGCTCTCTCTATTACAATTTATCTGTAGAAATATTTTTTATCACAGTAGACTAGGTGGCCGCTGTATGCTATTGTTGTTGTTGCGCTAACTGTAGTGGCATTATCATCCTAGGCAGGCAGATTCACGTCAGAGTGTTAAAGCGCATACTGTGGTAAAAACATCTACTCCAGAATCAAACCTGCATATACATTATTCTATGACTATTAGGAGTACATGTTTGTTTTTACAATCATGTACTCCTGAAGGGCTCATTGTTCTATTATCGTGTCCTACCATTTTCCGGAGGGTACAGAGAAGAGAGAAGCCAATCGTTGCAGCATGATTGCTAGAACAGCATCACAATCACCAGCAGTAACACGTTTACAAGGATAATTTTTGTAGAATGTTGTTTTGTATTCTTCCAGATGGGAGCATAAAAATAGTAAATTTAGTGACAGTCAAAAGTAACTGAATTCCACAGTAAAGGTCATCACTGAAAGCTATCCTCTGATGCTAAGGCCTTTTTGCGTATTTTGTTACATTGATGACGTATTGTTGTTGTTGATACTATCATCGTCTTCAGTCGCTGTGAATACATTTTCGCTGGCTCCTTCTGATTCTGGGGATTCTATCATCGCTGGCTCCTCTGGAGCTGTAGGTGGCGACGATATCATTTCTTCAGATGCAATCTCTGTGAATGCCGCAGGAGCAGCGGCTGTTGTTGTTTTTTTAGCACGTGTAACCTTTGCTCTTGATGTCGCTTTTCTTCTGACTGCATTTTTCTTGGCACCCTTACGGCTCTTTGCTATGACTTTCTTCTTCTTTGGGCTGCTCTTCTTCATTGCCTTTGAGAGCTTAGCTCGCTTTCCCTTCTTTTCCTTGCTTTTGGCTTTTGCCATAACGGTTAGCATTATCTAACCACTTGTTCTTAAGTTTGTTCTTTTAGGAGATATAAGGTGGGTTATTAGAAAATATATCAAAATATCACTAGCATCATCTTGAGATTTTATAAGGATCGACAATACTATAGCAAAAAATTAAGTGATACACTTCTTGTTCTTTGGAGATATAATGTAGTCAATAACCTCTTTTGACTATTTTCTTGCTCAGGAGATAAGATCAGATAACAGATGTCCCATAGTGTCCTTTAGTTACAAGCAACCTCATATCTATTTATAATATGCATATATACACATACACATGCTCCGTAGCGTAAACAAAATTCTTCAAAATTCTGTGCCGCCAGGTAATTTTAGAATAAGACATAATAGTTGATTCAGCCCACAACAATTGTTCAGTTTTGACCGACAGCAAAGGCTACTATGCAGTTCTTGGCACTTCAGAAAAGGCAAGTTACAAGGAGATCAGGCACGCCTATAGGCGGCTTGCACGAAAATATCATCCTGACAGGAATAACTCGACCTCTGCCGAAGAGATGATAAAAAAGATAAACACCGCGTTTGAAGTGCTGTCGGATCACACAAAGAGGGCACAGTATGACAGGATGGAATTTGATAGTGAGCCAGAACCAGAGCCATCTCACTCAAATTCGGAGCCAGAGAAGATGGCAAACGAAAGCACAATTGCAGATATTTTCAATGGGGCTTACTTACTTGATACGCCAAAGGGTCGATTCCATATAATTGTCGAGCCTTCGCTATGTATGGCGTTTGGCAGCTGCGAAGTCCTTGCACCAAAGGTCTTCGTAGTTGAAAAGGATAGGATGGTCAATCCTAAGGCAAAGGTCGAATGTGAAACCTGTGCCGACTATGAAAGGATACATGCTGCGGCAGCCACTTGCCCGACAAAGGCAATAAGGATCATCGACCGCTATACTGGTGAACAGCTCTACCCGTAGTAAATTTAAATTGCTGTGAGATTGTGCAGGAACCATGAAGCTTTTCTGCATCGGATGTGGCCCTGGAGACCCACAGCTTCTTACAGTGCGGGCCGCGGATCTTATAAAAAGCGCAGACATAATATTTGCACCCACCGCAAGGGAGGGCAAGCCCAGCATTGCGCTTTCTGTCGTTGAAAAATATATTGGCAAGTTTACCAAGACGGTCAGCCTTGTTTTTCCAATGGTCAAGGACAAGGAATCGCTCAGAGACTACTGGAGGAGAAATGCGGATGAAATTGCAAGTGCAGTCAGAACGGGCAAGAAAGTCATGTATCTCACAGTCGGTGACCCGGCGCTCTACAGCACGTGGATCTATATCCAGCGTGAACTGAAAAGGATTCACAAAGACATCGAAATTGAAATTGTGCCTGGCGTAACGTCTATGTTTGCAATTGCCGCTAAAGCAGGAATAAGCTTAGCAGAAGGTGATGAAACCATGGCTATTGTGCCTGCATGTTATGATCTAGAAAGAGTCAAGCGCACAGCAAGTGCATGTGACACTGTGATTTTTCTAAAGGATGGGCGCTACTTTGACAGCGTAATTGAAATACTGGGCGAGGCAGGATTTCCCGACAATGCGACTGTCGCAATAGCACAGAATGTTTCCGACCAAGGCGAGATATTTGAGATCAAAAAAATATCAGAGCTTCGTGGCAAAAAGGGTCCGACTGAAAAGTACTTTTCCATTATGGTGGCAAAGAAAAATGCCAGAGACTAGGACTGTATATTTTGTAGGCTCTGGACCCGGTGACCCTGAGCTTATTACACTTAGGGCAAAAAAGCTGGTGGAAGAAGCAGACATCATCATTTATTCCGGTTCGCTTCTTAATCCAGCCATTTTGCAGTATGCTAAAAAAAGCGCACAGCTCCATGATGCTGCAATAATCGATAGAGAGAAGATCTATCAGATCCTGCACGACTCAGCTAAGGAAGGCAAGGTTGTTATAAGGTTCCACGATGGTGACCCAGCACTTTTCAGTGCAATTCGAGAGCAGATAGACAAGCTGGAGTCAGATGGTATAAAGTGCAAGGTTGTGCCAGGCGTAACTGC
>JALZFN010000283.1 GCA_030861545.1 Thermoproteota archaeon
GCAGGATGGATGAAATCCCAACTAACCATAGCCCTCGCTTCGCTCCTGTGATTCATCCTACATTGAAGACAGGTGTGGAGGCATTTGTATATTCTGCTGGAGCTTGGCTGTTCACGTAACTCAAGACTTCAGGCAGATGGCGAGGATGTTGCTTGAGATGGATGTTGGCAGCACGATGATATTGATCATGCGCCAAAAGTTTTTGCAGATTAAACCCGTCGATCCCGTTGAATTTCTGCTCTTAAGGAAGGGCCGATGCTAGCGAAATTGTTTCGGACTTATGGGACGATAGCCTTAGCAACCAGTCCTTTGTACTGCTAGCAGTTTTTTCAATAGGTCGCCATGTCTGCCAAGAACCGATTGAGCATTAACGTCTCTTCTTTCCGCTTGCTTTGCCTAATCAAATTACCGAACCTCAACTTAGGCCTCCGGTGGTCGCAGCATGGATTTGCTTGGAACGCATGCCTGATAATGATATAACCTCCTCCAACCGGTTCAGATTTAATCACAGTAACAAAAACCATTTTTCATAGGATTACGTGATAATGTTCTCCACCGTGGTCCGGAGCAGATACCTAGCATATCACAGTAAGGATCGAAAATAGTCACAGGTATTCAGCACACGTCTTAATCATCAAGCTAAGATGACAAAATAAATAAAGAAATTCCTGACGAGTAAGTCAGATGACAAAATTCAGTTGATAGAATTAAGTCAAAATTATTATTGTTATTGCTTCATTATCAAGAATACTCGTGCCTTTCTTAAGTCCATAGCAAGGTCTCTTGCCCGAGCGGGACAATAAAAAAGATGAAGGAAATGATAGGAGATGGTTGGATTGTTTTTAATCGCACTTGGAAGCGCAGTAGTAATCTTAGGATCGATCTGCTCGTTTGGTTTTAGATGTGGTAAAGCTGAGGAAGAGATGAAGACGGGATCACAATGATAATAATCAAGCAAAGACTTATTCCTATAGCAAGGCTTGGAGTAGAACAATCTCTGCAGAATTTCTTGAAAGTATTTATTCGGCAGGCACAAATCATGTCATTCTTGAAAATATAGAGCTCGGTATATAATGTCTCGCTGTTTGTAGATGCAATCTTACTCCACGTAATTTACGATGCAATATTGTGTTCGATTACGTATATTCTATTAAGGATGAGAAGACGAGAAGAGAATGGTTACCAAATGCCTAGCTTTATTTAGGAGTCAATACAACGTCACCGCTTTGTTTTGTTCCTATCTCGTGGGCAGAGGAAACATCCTTTACAAAAACCATGCCGCGTGGATCTGTTTCTGATCCTATGCTGTTTGTAATTTCATCAACGATCTCTTTTGCAGCCGAGTCAGTCACAAACGTCTCTACCTTTGTCCTCTTTGCAAATTCTGGAGTAACTTTCCTGCCTGTCATGTAAAAACGCACCATCTCCGGCACTTCCTCACGTTTTGCACGGCCTCTACCATTTATCTCATAAAAAACCATGCCACCAACATTATGTTTACGAAGAATATCGGTTACTTTAGAAAGATCCTCAGTGACAACATAGATGACTAATTCTTTCACAAAAGCTTCTTCCTAATCTGGTTAATAAATTTTTTTTCAGCGCTGTAATATAAACAGAAACCTGACAGAAGTTTCATAATTTGTTAGTCAATTCGCTCGATGCTCTTCTGGCCAGCGCGGTGGCCCTCGATTATGCCCCATCGAATATCCGCGTCAACGCCGTGGCCCCAGGGATCATTGACACCTCAATGATCCAGCGCTCAACAAGAAAATGTCTATGGAAAGGGTCACAAAAAGCCTAAGATAATACGGAACGTCCGCTGCAACCATACAAGTTGGCCAATTGTGAGTACGAGTCCAAATACAACAGCTATTATCATAAGTGCCATCCTAAAGCGATAGGGCTGCGGAATTATAGTACCCTTTGGCGGAGTGAACCAATATTCTGAAGGATTTATTTACCAAAAGTATCAACTACCAGTTTAGCGACTTCAGCTCGTGCTTGAGAGGCTGTTTTAACTTCGTACATTGTACTGCCCATCATAGAGTCATCGTCCGACCTGATAATACTTAAATTGACTTTATTATTGCCCGGTAACTTTTTCCTCGGGCTGCTCTCCATCTTCTATTATTACTCGCTGGCGGCCACTGCTGATCTACGGAAACGAGCAAAAACTAATGGATGGGATATTTCTGAGTATTGTTGCTTTGCATTTGTACTGCTATTATTTCCGAAAATGAACCTAGAGGTATGTGGTTTGATGACATTAAATCAAGGAGACGGGAGAAGTCATTGATTTCGTTTTGATCTATTGTAGGAGTGAGACTGCCATTTGCAGCAATCTGTACAAAATCCTGAGGA
>JALZFN010000297.1 GCA_030861545.1 Thermoproteota archaeon
GCTCAGTACCTCATTGTATGAGGGACTCTAGCTGGGACACTCAGTACTAACTGCCCAACAAAGTTTGCTCCCTATTATAAGCTTGATGTATGAACCACCTACGACCATAATGGACTTTTTCACTTCAGGCTTCCTTGATCATGTGGACGACCTCTTTTTTTCTCAAATCTAATTCTTACTAATATTTGAAAGATCTGTGGCTCGAGACTAAAAGACCATTCAAGGTATACAAATTGATTTGATGTGCTTTTTTCAAAACGCTTGTTTGTAATCATGGGCGACTACCATTTGAGCCTGAGTAGTTGAAAGCAGCACTGCACCGGTGCAAGTGATTCTAATAAACACATTATGTCTAGTCATCTAGGAAGTGAGAAAGTCAAAACTTTAAATTCACTTCAAAAAGTATCTTTTTGTTGTTGCGAACACTTGCTCTTGTCAAGCTGGGCGGCTCTGTTGTCACGTTTAAGGATAAGCCGCTTACAGCTAACATCGATGCGATAGACGGCATTTCGCGCGTTCTGGCGCACTTAGATGTTCCAGTCGTAATTGTGCATGGCGGTGGCTCGTTTGGCCACTACTGGTCGGTAAAATATGGCATGCACACCAAATCTGCCAACTACGACGCTCATGGAGTCTCCATGGTTCATGAATCAATGATCTCACTCAACCAGATAATCGTCAATTCTATGATGAGGGTTGGACTTAATCCATATGCGATGCCGCCATCAGCTTTTATGGCAGGCCATAAGCCAATTGTAGCAAAGATAAAGCAGATTTACACGATGGCCAAGTCAAAGATAATGCCGGTGACATTTGGCGATGTGATGCATGCTGGAAGTGCCAAATATTCAATCCTATCAGGTGATGCACTCATGACGATTTTGGCAAAAGTACTGCAACCGCTAAGGATCATATTTGCGACCAATGTCGATGGTATATATAAAGACATGGCAAGCAGAGAACTTGTAAGTGAGATAAAGGTTAGAGGAAATAGAAAATCTATTGAGTTTTTCAAGGGATCAGGCAATGATGTAACAGGTGGAATGCACAGAAAGGTTACAGAAGCATTTAAGATTGCATCATATGGGATGGACGTAGTAGTGATAAATGGACTCATGCCAGAACGCATTATGGAGGCGGTGGAAGGCACGCTAAAGATTGGCACAGTGGTAAAGGGGAGAAAGAACTAGTTGCCAGATTCTTCTGATGTAGCATCTGATATTGAAATAATCAAGCAGCGCAAAAAGGAAGGGATAGACATCCCGCTTCAGAAGAACGTACAGGCGAAAACTACTTCGACATACCTGGAATATGTCAGACTGGTGCATAATGCGCTGCCTGAGATTGACTATAATGATATTGATACTTCGACGACTTTTCTTGGAAATAAGTTCTCAGCACCAATCATAATCGACTCTATGACAGGAGGTACCGACCAAGCAACTATTATCAATAGTAGGCTCGGTGAGCTTGCAGAAAAGTACTGCTTTGGCATGGGAGTTGGAAGTCAGAGGGCGGGACTCAAAAGCGAAGAGCTTGCTGCGAGTTACGCGATAGCAAGAAAGAATGCTCCAAACGCGTTCTTAATAGCAAACATCGGCGGAGCTCAGCTTGCTAAAGGGTTCACAGTAGACGAAGCTAGGAGGATAGTGAAAATGATTAGGGCAAACGCGCTTGTGGTTCACCTAAACCCGCTACAGGAGCTTGTACAGCCGGAGGGTGAACCACGCTACAAAGGAGTCCTTGCCAAGATTTCTGAGCTTGCCAAGGCCATAGATATACCACTGATAGTCAAGGAGGTGGGTGCTGGTATCTCAAAGGAGGTTGCAATAAAGCTAGAGATGGCTGGTGTTTCTGCGATCAATATTGCGGGGGCTGGTGGCACTAGCTGGGCAGGGGTAGAAAAGTTACGGGCAGAGTCTGCCAATGATGACCTCAAAAAGCTCCTTGGCGAGATGTTCTGGGACTGGGGTATTCCGACGGCGGCCAGCTTGATAGAAGTCAGGCATGCAGTGAAATTGCCACTCATTGGTTCAGGCGGGCTGCGCAATGGACTTGAAGTTGCAAAGTGCATAGTGCTTGGTGCCAACATGGCCGCAATGGCATTTCCCTTTCTTCGAGCAGCTGCAGAGTCAAGCGAAAGCCTGTTTGCATTTGCTGACGCAGTTCTTGCAGAGTTTAAGAGCACCATGTTTCTTGTTGGAGCCAAAGACATTGGTGCGCTTGCTAGCTCAAGATATATATTGACAGGAACGCTAGCACATGAGATTAGTAGCCGTACATGAAGGCAGACAGCATCAAAAGCGAGCTGGAATATTATGCTTCTACCGTGAATAACTTTATACTCGCATTCGTTGAGGGCAAGCCAAAAGGGCTATACCATGCGTCATCCCATTATATCCGCACTGGGGGCAAGCGCTTGCGGCCATTCATGGTCATTAAAGGTTGCGAAATGCTGGGAGGAAGCGCCAAGCGGGCTATGCCTGCAGCCGCTGCAGTCGAGCTTGTTCACAACTTTACACTGGTGCATGACGATATCATGGATAATGATGAAATGCGGCATGGCACTGCAACCGTGCACAGATACTATGGCATGCCCCTTGCAATTCTTGCCGGCGACATTTTGTTTTCAAAGGCGTTTGAACTGTTAACGTTTCACTGCAGAAAAGTAGGAGTCCCGGACAAGTCGATAACTGATATGATAGCACGTCTCTCATTTGCATGCACGGAGATATGTGAGGGACAAGCAATAGACGTAGAAGTAGCGTCAAGCACAAAGTTTCCAAGCGTACAGCAGTACATAGACATGATTGGCAAAAAGACTGCCACGCTCTTTGAAGTATCATGCGCGCTGGGCGCGCTGTCAGCTCCAAATCATACTACCAACGACATCAGAAGCCTCTCCTCGTTTGGCCGCAACATCGGTATTGCTTTCCAACTGGTAGATGATCTAATAGGAGTAATAGGCGACCCTAAGCTGACAGGCAAAGCAGCAGGCAATGACATCCGAGAAGGTAAAAAAACATATCCAATATTGCTCGCCTTGAAAAATGCAAGCAAAGAAGACGCTGAAAAGATCAAGAAGGTATTTGGTACGAGGAGGAAGGCCCTAAGCCAAGATATCAGGGAGGCTGTTAGGATCATCTCTGATACTGGGATAGAGCAGGAGGTAAGGAATGAGGCAAGAAGGTACATGCATGAAGCAATTAAGTCAATTGAAGGTTACGGCAACTCTGATGCCAGAAGATCCCTTCAGTTCTCAGCTGATTTTGTAGTAGATAGGAGTCTGTAGTATATACGTGCCAATCGATGCAGATACTGAGAAATTCATTAGAGTCATAGCCCTGAAAAATTCAGTCGAGCATAACGGTAAGGCACAGGATGATGCAGTGATCGCTAAGTTTGTAGGCTCAAAGCCCGAGCTACGTAGCCAAATCAAGTCACTTATCCCGGAAATCAAGGCAGTTGTGCAGCAAATAAATGCACTTTCACTTACAAATCAAAAATCGCTTCTTGAAGAGCTTGCGCCATTAGGAGCGGTCGCAAAAAAGCAGCCAGCAGAGCACCAGCAGCAGATGCTGCTGCCGCCCCTTGAAGGAGCTGCGCACGGCAAGGTGGTCACCCGATTCCCGCCGGAGCCAAATGGTTATCCGCATATTGGACATGCGAAGGCAGCTATAATTGACGAAGAGTATGCCCGGATGTATGGCGGCATCCTGATCCTCCGCTTTGATGATACAAATCCGCTCAAGGAAAAGCTGGAATATTATAATGCCATATCTGAAGGTCTGGAATGGCTTGGAATCAAGCCTGACATTACTAAGAATACTTCAGACGATATTGAGCTTTTGCACAATTATGGAAAAAAGATGATAGAACTGGGTGGTGCATATGTATGCACCTGCAGCCAAGAGATAATACATGATCTCCGCTCAAAGGGTCTTGCATGCGAGTGCAGGCGCGACTCTGCAACCGCACTTGAAAGGGGCAGACAATTCTTTGATGGCTCATACAAGCAGAACGAGGCCATTGTGCGATTCAAGGGCGACATGAGTGACCAGAATACTGCCATGCGTGACCCGACGCTTTTCAGAATAATAGAGGGCCATCATCATCCTAAGCTGAATAATAGAGTAAGAGTCTGGCCAACATATGACTTTGCAGCTCCAATTGAAGACAGCATTGATGGCGTGACGCATGCTTTGAGGACTAAAGAATATGAGCTTCGAAATGCGCTCTATTTTGCAATTCTTGACAAACTTGGCTTAAGAAAGCCATATCTTATTGAATTTTCAAGACTCGAGTTTGAAGGACTTCCGGTTTCAAAGCGAAAGATAATGCCACTTATAGAAAATGGCATAATTAAGAGCTGGGACGACCCTCGTCTCCCAACACTAGCTGCGCTCAAGAGAAGGGGCTTTATGCCAGAAGCAATTCGCAAGTTTGTATTATCACTTGGCCTTACGCTTGCAGAAACGAAGCCTCCATTTGAAAGTTTAGAAGCATTCAACAGGAAGATAATAGATCCAATATCACTTCGGCTATTCTTTGTGAAAAACCCTGTCGAAGTTCATGTCAGAGGAGGTTTGGAAATGGAGGTTACGCTCAAGAATCATCCTACTGATGTCCGTCTTGGGGCAAGGAAGTTGAAGGTTGACAACAGATTCTATATTACTGAAGATGACGCAGCGGCCTTAAAAGTGGGGGATGAAATTCGGCTCATTGAGTTATATAACATCAAAGTAACGAACATAGCCAAGAAGAACGACTCCAGCTTGTTAATAACAGCTGAAGTGGGTGGTGACGAAATTCGGCAATCTATGACGAAGATACAGTGGATTGCATACAATGATAAGGTTGACTTCAAAGTCATGATTCCCAAGGAACTCTACAAAGGCGAGGCGAAGTACAATACGGACAGCCTTAAAATTGCGCAAGGTTTTGCAGAATCTTTTGTGTCTAGCTTAAGGCCTGATACATTAGTCCAGTTCGTTAGATTTGGATTTTGCAGGATCGACGATAATCAAATCGCAATAATGACACATAGGTAAATCTACAATGAAGGTGGCAAGAATCCGAAATAGCAAGGTAAAAGAAACATTCGGCATCATTTCCGACGACGGAAAGAGCATTGTTACAAGGTCGGAAATACAGCAGCAGACAGGCATACCTGTCCCGCCAAATATCAAGGACTTTGTCTTTAGAGGATGGCTTGACGAAATCAAGCACCAAGAGACCAAGCTCAAATACAATCACAAAGTGAGCGATGTAGAGCTCCTCGTGCCAATACCAAATCCACCAAAGATAATCTGCCTTGCCTTTAACTATTACGATCATGCACGTGATGCAGGGCTAACACCTTCAGATGAACCAGTAATATTCATGAAACCAAGAACGGCTCTTAATGAGCCGTTCAAAGACATCATCTGCCCATCATTTGTAAGCCGCCTTGACTATGAAGCTGAGCTTGCAGTTATCATTGGCAAAGAGGTAAAGAAGATGCCAGAAGACGAGGCACTCAATTCTGTATTTGGATACATGATATTGCATGACGTTTCTGCAAGAGACATTCAGTTTAAAGACAAGCAGTTTACGCGCGGTAAAGGAATCGATACTTTTGCTCCATGCGGACCGTGGATAACCACCAAGGACGAGATCTCAGATCCTCAGAACCTTCGCATAACAACCAAGGTTAATGGCGAAATTCGACAGAACTCTTCAAGTTCCAATATGGTTATCCCAATTAGAAGGATAATTTCAGCACTCAGCATGACAATGACACTCGAGCCTGGTGACATCATTTCCACAGGAACGCCAGCAGGGGTAGCAATGTCAATGAAGGAGCCAAAATATCTCAAAGATGGTGATATAGTCGAAATAACGATTGAAAAGCTAGGTACGATATGGAACCGCATAGTATACTACTAATTCTTAAGTCAAGAGCATTTCCTACAAGAGAGTTGTGACATGGGCAGGCCATGCTCGGGATGTTTGGTGAGAAAGTGTCAATCCTTTGAGCCACGATATCAAACTAAGGTGGTGAGGGTTTGGTTCTACTCAGCCTCGTTATTTCACGTTCTAGCAGCCTTGCATAGTATTCGTACGATTCTGCTAGCTTGCTTCTGAT
>JALZFN010000059.1 GCA_030861545.1 Thermoproteota archaeon
GCCTAATCTTCTTGCAAGAATAGACATTCAGTTTTCTGATGGTATTCAAATAAAAAAATCTTGCAGATGAGTCACTTTATAGAAACTGTTCATTCTGAGGGAATATTTGCTCCAGAACAATCGCCACTGTTCAAGTACATTTTATTGCATCTTTTTTGCTCAGAACATAAAAATATCCTGTTTGTGAAAAGCTGCGGTGTGTGGTACTGTTGAATGAAAACTTGACGATGAAAGCTGATGGCGCTTCGTCTGCCACAAGCAAGACTACAAGGTATAAATTTGGCTATCAATTACAATTGGCTTCTACCTTTATTTTCCTAATCGTGTCAATGACGTGTGCGACAAACAACTTTGGCAGTCTATTTGCGGAAGCCCAAAGCTCTACTACTAGTACTATTCAACAGCAACAAAATGCCAATGAAGAGATACAGACTTTTCATATTGATGGAGCAATAGGGAGTCTAGTCACAGATCTCCTAAATCCAACGACAATGAGAGAAAACCTAACTGACTCACAACCAATTTACGTGCTTGTTGGTAACTGGTCTTTGGATGTTGCAAATGGCCAAGTAAATTATCTTCAAGTTGATTTTATAATGGGCCTTCAGGATGGTACTCAAATGCAAGTCTATTCTGTGGAGAATTTGCAAAACGTAGTGATACCGCCGCCTGATCCGGAAAACGCAGGATCAGCTCCTGATCAGGGACTTTCGGATAATCTATTTTTGAGCCCTATCGACAATTATAGCCTCTCGCTATTTGGGTACGTCGATGTACTTGCGAATGATACTATACAATGGCAAAATGTCCCTGTATCAATTAACATCTTCAATGGTAACACAATGAGCATTTTCCTTTACCCTTCAGATACTGACAATCATTTCAAAGACCAACCTATCTATGGTGTAGTAACATGGATTCTTGATGCAAACAATAAGCCAATAAAACCGTCGATATGGACTGCTGGCGGATAGAAAGTTCCTTTGAATTTTAAATAGGTGAGGACGCAATTCGCAGGTATAAAAACCAAGACTGCTACCACTCATAGCGACGGTGTCGGCTATTAAGCGATCCAATCGATATGATTCGAATATTTTCTTATTTAGATGAAACCACTACCTGGATACATATCTGTCCTGCTGGCATTTCACCTAATATGTCACTATAGAAATTACGTTGGTTCTGATCTTTACAATGACAAGATATATCATGATCATCGTGCTCGAGTTGAGCAGTTTAAGGTAATATGTGTTGGTCTTAAAATTAGATTTACAAAAGCTAGTTTTAAGTCGGATAATATCAAGCATAATCGCCGCCAATCCGACGTGATTTTCAAGAGAATGTGCTGTGATACCCCTCCTCAATCTCGAGCTTCCGGTGCTAGCTAGTCTACTTCTTTAATACGGTCCAATAACACTGGGCCAGTATACTTTACCAATAGAGGAGGTATAGGTTTCTATATCAGCACCTGCGAATGCAAAATGTGCTTGTAGCAGAGACGCACTTTACGTCCAGCTTACTATTCCTTGGATTAATAGTATCTGCCACTGCTGCAAACGCTATCATATTTTTCTCAGATGGAGAAACAAGGGGCACATATTCTGAGCTTATAATCACAGCTTCAGCGTGCATCGCAGCATCTCTTGGTATTTTACTAGCATACAGGCAGATTATTCACAACCGTCCTCATGCTAAGGCATATGTATGCCTCGCCTCAGGCCTTGTTCTTTGGCTTTGCGCTGATATACTATGGGCCAGCTACGAATTAATCTTTCATGTAGCAGCACCGATTCCATCCCTTTCTGATATCCTCTGGTTAGCCGGGTATCCCTTTTTCGCGTATAATCTTGTTTACACGTACCGGCTATTTCATGATAGGATCAATAGAAGGTTACTGCTTATCAGTGTCATAGGGAATGTCATCTTTATAGGATATTTGATCTGGCTTACGATCAGCCTATCGGACTTTTCGAGCGAGGGAAGTCTTTCGATGTTCGCGATTCTTATTGCATATCCAATAATGAATGCCATACTAACGATTCCTGCACTTCCAATACTTATTGGACTCTGGAGGGAAAGACCATGGTCTATCCCTTGGACATTCAAATCACTGTCTTTGTTCTGCATTATAATAACGGACAGCTGGTTTGCAATCATAATACTCTCTGGCTGGTACGAACAGGTATGGTTATCCTCTATGTTCTTCGGCGCGGAGTATCTTATCATGGCTAGCGGTCTTTTATGGTTCAACAAATTTCTTATTATCTATAAGAGTCACAGAGCTGTTTCTTCAAGTATTAGTAAAGATCACTCGAAAATAACAACGAATGGTTTTCGCAATGAAAATGGTCCAAGAAATAAGAACAACAATAAGATGAGATATATTCAGGTTCTGATAGCTTCTATTCTGATCGGTGGAATACTAAGCTACGGCTTTATGACCTCCATTGCAACGAAGTCTGCAAGGTATGTTGTCCCAGTAGATGGCCAAACTTCTATAATGATAGGGGCATTACTACCACTTACTGGCACACTTTCATCATATGGCAAGTCCGCTGATGCTTCGTTGCGGCTCGCAGTTGACGATGTAAATGACGAGCTGCGAAAGTCGGGATCGACTACCAGGGTAGGAGCCATAATTGAAGATACAAAGACGGATCCACGTGTTGCGCTTGAAAAAATTAAGGAGCTTGCATCAAAAGGAATACGAATAGTCATTGGACCATCTACAAGCGCTGCAGTCAGTGCAGTCAAAGAATATGCTGACGAAAACGGTATTCTGGTAGTTAGCAGTAGTAGTACTGCTCCATCTTTGGCAATCCCTAATGACAATGTGTTACGATTTGTTCCTGACGATACTCATCAAGCAGAGGCATTAGCAAAACAGATGTGGGATGAAGGCACAAGAATTGTCATTCCAATATGGCGAACTGACGTTTTTGGAAACAACCTTGAATCCTTACTTAAAGAAAAGTTCGAAAAACTTGGCGGCAAGGTGCTTGATGGGGTAGGATATGACCCTCCAGTCGGTAATTTTGCCGCAAGCCTTCACAGAATAAACTTTATTGTCTGGGAACAAGAATTGAGGGCTTTGACCTCGAAGGTAAATGATGCTGTGAGTCAATATGGAGCTGATAAAGTCGGAGTGTATATCGTGGCCTTTGATGAAATCGTACCCATTATGATTCAAGCTAACAGACATCGTGAACTCCAGTCAGTAAGATGGTATGGAAGTGATGGTTCTGCTCAAAATGAGGGTCTGATAAAAAATATTGAAGCCGCAGAATTTGCAGTAAAGACTAATTTTGTAAATCCTATCTATAGAGTAAATGCAAGCGATAGCTTTAAGAAATTAGAGGCAAGGATAGTTGAAGAGATAGATAGGGTGCCTAGGTCGTACGCAGAAGTTGCTTACGATGAATTTTGGGTCGCAGCGCTCACCCTTAACAATTATACTGGAACACACCACGACGATATTGGCTCTTTAAGGCAAGCCTTTATCAATACTGCCAATATGTATACTGGTGTAACTGGAAGAACTGAGTTGAATGATGCAGGGGACAGAAAATATGCACCATATGACTTTTGGGCAGTACGGCCGGCGCATAAGGACAATACGAACACGGGTTCATTTGAATGGACAGATGTTGCTACTGCATACCCAAATAGCATGGATAACTAATTGCTATAGTTACTGTTAAAAATATGAGCAGACAGAGGGTTCCAGCAGAAAAATTTCAGAAACTAGACTTGATAAATCCAAGAAAGAATTAAGGCAAGATTCAGCTGTTTTGCATAATGATATATGTTATAGATCGCTATTGGTGTGGTTCACAGGTGTTCGAGCGGAAAACTTTCAGAATTTAAAGTCAATCGATCGACGCATCCTATGTAAAGCGTGATAATAGAAGGTTCTTCCGTACATCGTTTATTTTCTTTAGAATTTTGTAGTTATACTCTACTATTATATTTTCATATATATATTTAGCATAACTACTATG
>JALZFN010000078.1 GCA_030861545.1 Thermoproteota archaeon
TACCAGAGATCTTTGATTATTCTTCCCCTGAGGTGACCCGCATGAGGCTCACCGTTCATTGTAGGCGGACCGTCTATGTAGCCTAAGATCTCTTTGCTTGACAGTTCATCCTTCAAGTAAGCACTTAGATTTAGATTATCTAGATAATTACGTACATCGTTTTCAATCGCCTTGGCATCGAACCTGACGTTAAAGTCCATCTGTGCCAATGTCGATAGCATAGCCTGTGTTTATGTTTTTTGGCTAGACAATCGTGATATTACAGCGCGGCTATTGCAATGAACACAGGCACAAACACTATTGCTACCGTGTTAAGCAACTTGATTACAGTGTTGAGCGCTGGTCCAGCCGTATCCTTGTATGGGTCGCCTATTAGGTCTCCTACTACCGCGACTGCATGAGCCTCGGTCTTTTTTTGGCCTAACATCTCAATGTATTTCTTGGCATTATCCCATGCACCCCCGCTGTTTGCAAGATGGTATGCAAGGAATAGGCCGCTTACTACTGCACCCATAAGTACACCTGCAACGGCTGTCGGACCTAGCAGCACTCCTATAACTATCGGCGCAGCAACCGTGACGAGAGCTGGCTTCCACAGCTCCCTTAGGCTAGCCGTTGTCGCTATGTCTACGCATTTGGCGTAGTCTGGCATTTCTTTTCCATCAAGTATGCCTGGCTTTTCCTTAAACTGCCGTCTCACTTCGTCGACCATCTTCGAAGCTGATCTACTGACTCCTGCGATAAGCTGGCTTGTCACAAAGAATGGGATGAGGCCTCCTACCAGTAGCCCAATTACAAGCCCGACATCTGATAGCGAGTATTCAAATGTCATTGCCGGGAATATTTTATCAGCCTCATGCTGAAATGCCTGTATCATGGCAAGCGCCGCAAGACCAGCGCTTGCGATAGCAAAGCCCTTTGTTATGGCCTTGGTGGTATTGCCAGCAGCATCTATCTTGTCAGTTATTGATCGGTTCTCCTCACCCATCCCCGTCATTTCGACAATGCCACCGGCATTGTCGCTAATTGGCCCAAATGCGTCAATACAAAGAACAATCCCCGCAAGACTTAGCATCGCCATCGCTGCCATAGCTGTGCCATAAATGCCCATGAGAGGATCCCGCGTCACTCCATAAGTAATTCCATATGAAACTCCAAGTACAATGACTATGGAAAGCATAAAAGGTCCAGTTGACCGCATGCCCATGATGATTCCAGTGAGTGTATTTGATGCGTATCCCCACTTTGTAGAATCTGCAATCTCCCGCACCGGTTTGTACTTATAGTTAGTGTAATAGTCCGTAATTCTCTGTATGACAGGCACAAGTATAACGCCGACTACCGTAGTCGCAAAGAGCGAATATGATAGCAAATTATAGCCCAAAAAAGTCGTGGTTAACAGGAAGTTTAGCACAATGGCTATCGCAGCAGTTACTATAAACGCAATATTAAGCGGATACATTGGGTCAGATATCTTTCTCGAAGTTATTGTCATAGCACCGACTATTGATGCTATGAGACCCGAAGCACCTATTAGCATCGGATAAAGCACCAAGGGATTTACCTCAATGCCAATGATCGGAAGCACAGTTGGACCAAATCTATCCCCACCTATTGCTTGTAGACTCGTTGGAACTAGAAGCGCTCCAAGCAGCATGGCTGCAAGTACCGTCACAATATATGATTCATAGACATCGGATCCCATGCCTGCCGCATCACCAACGTTATCGCCGACATTATCAGCTATTGTAGCCGGGTTCCTTGGATCGTCCTCTGGAATTCCTGCTTCGACTTTTCCGACAAGGTCGGCACCAAGGTCAGCAGCTTTCGTGAAAATCCCTCCGCCAGCCCTAATGAAAAGTGCTATCAGGCTCGCGCCAATACCCACTCCAGCGATCGTCAGCGGATCAGGAAATATAAAAAAGAGTACAGTGATTGCTATCAACGCCATCGCAGGCACTGACAGGCCAACAGTCGCGCCCCCCCTGAATGCGGTGGCAAATGCCGGCCCGAGACCTCTTGATGTTGCATGGGCAGCTCTCACAGCGGCCTTGACGGTTATCTTCAGTGCAACAAGACCGGCTATTGCGGAAAGCGCAGCGCCGACTGCAAACGCAACGCCGTTTGAGAAGCCAGAAGCAAATCCGATTATTATTGCAAGAGCGATAGCAACAGGTATGACTATCCTAAATTCTCTTTTTAGAAATGCCATAGCGCCAGCTCTGACTGCAGAAGAAATCTTCATCATATTTTCTGTTCCACTATGCTGCCTTCCAACCCAAGCTGCAAGGCCCGCTGCGACTCCCATTGATGCCACAGATGCGCCGATCGACAAAAGATCCTCAAATGTCAATGCGCTTTTTTCCATTGGAATCGATATATAAAGGGTTACGGGACCACACTCTCAGATGCATCAGGGTCGCAAATCTAGATTCTTTTAGTCACTATGAGGTGATCCAAAGACACAAATTATTCCAAGTGAACGCTTAGATCCTCAAAAAGTGCACAAGGGGGACTTCTTCAGAGGCCATTGAAAGCTTGAGGCGACCAGAAGAAAAGTATCTAGAGCGCCTTGAACTGGTCGCTCCACCGCATGTAAGCTCTTATCATATCGATACTTACACTTGGCTTGCGTATTTTCAATATTTCTCTAAAATCATTCATGTTTATCGGTCTTGGATTTGTGCCATCTTCCATTGCCATACCACTTTCAAATAATTCATTTACGACCCGCAGTTGAACCGACTGGCAAATATCTTTAATGTCGCTTGCACTGTAACCTTCACTTATCTTAGCAAGTTCCTCTACTCTGAGTGTGCCGTCAACATTCAGCGGATTGGTATACTGCAGGAAAAGATTAGTCCTAGAAGGGTTGCCCGGCAGTGTAACATAGATTCTTTTTTGGAACCTGCGCAAGAATCCCACCTCTAGGCTCCAAGGCTTGTTGGTAGCACCTATGACGTATAGTTGGGATTCTTTACTCTTGCCGTTGATACCATCCATTTCCGTTAGGAACTGATTCTTTACCCTCACCTCTCCTCCTACTTCACTATTACGCGTGCCAAGAAGAGAGTCGATCTCATCTATGAACAACAGAACTGGTACTCCCTCGCTTTCAGTCAAGTTCCGGGCCATGTTAAATAATTTCGAGATATTCTTCTCCGCCTCACCTAGCCACTTGCTCATCATTGATGCAGCATCGACATTAATGAAGTAACCGTCAATCTCTGCAGCGGCTGCTGCTGCCAGGAGGGTCTTTCCGCATCCTGGCGGACCATAAAGTAGTATACCGCGGGGCCAGCCAAGCGGAAACAAGTCAGCCCGCTTTGTTGGGTACACGATAGATTCACGAATAGCTCGCTTGGCGTCTTCAAGCCCGATCACTTCGTTCCAGCTGACCTTGGGCTTTTCCTTCATTACCAAATCGTCAAAGTCGGCCTTGAGCATTTCCACTTTTTCGGTAGATTTTGCTGAAGACGAAGAGGAGGAATGAAAACTAGATGTAGCCGAAGGCTTGCCTGCGCGTCCATTTGAAGGCTCAAGTTTGATACCATCAGTTCGAATTGGCGCTGGCTTATCTTCTTCTAAACCGTGCGACATCTGAAGAGCCTTGATTCTATTCTGGTAAGCGTTGGCTCTTTCCATGTATACTTTGTTTAATTTGTAATCAGGATATATTTGAACGAGCTTTACTAATGCCTCTATTGCGCGCTGATATGCCTGAATTGCCATCCCACGTGACCCCTGAGAATCCAGCCGGATTGCCTCGGCTGCGTACTTGCTTGCGCTATTTTCCAGTTCTTGTGGTGCGAGACTCATAAATACAGTTCAAGCC